>JBELFC010000020.1:0-31303 GCA_042093175.1 Tenacibaculum sp.
CAGTACCAGCAAGTTTTGTGAAAAATGAATTAAAGAATTTTTCTTTTTCATTAGTTTGTTTATAAGCTTTAAGTAACCATTTTAATTCTAAACTAGATAAATATTCGGTTTCTTCTAGGTTTTCACCAAAGCATAATTTTTCTTTATGTTTTGGATGCTTAGCACCTTCATTAGGTTGAGGTGTAAAGTTAAAGTCTAAGTTTTTTAAATATGGAGACCCATAAATTTGAAATTGTTTATTTGTACCTCTACCAGCTGATACATTTGTTCCTTCAAAAAAGCACAAACTAGGATATAAGTTAACCGATTTTTCATTTGGTAAATTAGGTGAGGGCTTAATAGGTAATATATAGTTAGTTTTATGGGTGTAGTTTTCAAGAGGAATAACAGTTAAATCACATTTAATTCCATTTTTTAACCATTTTTCACCATTAATCATTTTTCCATATTCTCCAATAGTCATACCGTAAACAATAGGAACAGGATGCATTCCTACAAAGCTTTTATGTTTTGAGTTTAAAACAGGCCCGTCAATATAGTGAGCATTAGGGTTTGGCCTGTCTAATATTATAACAGGAATTTTTGCTTCAGCACACGCTTCCATTACGTAGTGTAATGTTGAAATATAGGTATAAAAGCGAACACCAACATCTTGTATATCAAAAACAACAAAATCAATGTTTTTTAATTGATCAGAACTAGGTTTTTTATTTTTACCGTATAAAGAAATTATAGATAAACCGGTTTTAGTGTCTATCCCATCAACAATAACTTCACCAGCATCTGCTTTACCTCTAAAACCATGTTCAGGAGCAAAAACTTTTTTAACAGTAATAGCGTTGTAATCATGTAAATAATCAACCAAGTGTTGCGTTACGCTCTTTGACCCCATAACGTTTTTAGAAACTTCAGCACGCTGTAAAGTGGTAATTGTAGAAGTTTGATTAGCAACAACTGCAATATTTTTATGTTTTAATTTATTTAAATATAAATTAACTCTATCTGCTCCAATTTTTAAAACAGTATCTTCTTTTTTTACAGGAGAATCTTTTTTCTGTTTTTGTTGAGCACAAGAAGTAAATTGTAAACAAAAAAATAAGAATATGTAATTTATATAATGTTTCATTTAAATAGTATTTAAAAGTAAAATTAAAGCTTGTTGTTGTAATGTACACTATATAATAGTTCTTTTTGTTCAAGCTTAATTTCAAATATATGATTATTTTAAATTATAAGAATTAAAAAAAGAGAATCCCTTTTTTTTGAATATTATTTTTATGATCATCTTCAAAAATTATTAAGTACATTTGATACACTTAAAAAAATAATAGTATTTGAATTTCGAGTTGTTTATAGCTAAGCGTATTGTAGCGGGTAAGGAGTATAAAAATAGTATATCATCGCCAATTATAAAAATTGCTACAATTGCAATTACTTTGGGGATAGCTATCATGTTAATAGCTGTATCAATAGGTTCTGGTTTCCAAAAGAAAATTAGAGATAAAATGTCTGGTTTTAAAGGGCATGTTCAGATAATTAATTATGATAATAATACTTCAGATGTTTCAATTGTTCCTGTAGATAAAAATCAAGATTTTTATCCTAACTTCAATAACATAGAAGGAGTTAAAAATGTGCAAACTTTTGCTAGTAAGTTTGGAGTTATTAGAACTGCTAAAGATTTTGAGGGGGTCATTTTAAAAGGGGTTACTAATGATTATGATTTTACATTTTTTAAAGAGTATTTAAAAGAAGGTCGTTTACCAAATTTTACATTAGATAGAAATAAAGAGATTTTAATATCTGAATCAATAGCAAAAAGATTAGAATTAACATTAAATGATACAGTTCAAATGGTTTTTAGTGTAGAAAACAGTAAAAGACCATTCAAAATTCGTAAGCCAGTAATAGTTGGTATTTATAATACAGGTTTTGAGCAATTTGATAAAACTATGCTTATTGGTGATATACGAGAAGTGCAACGACTGAATAAATGGAAGGATAACGAAATAGGTGGCTTTGAAGTATTAATAGATGATTTTGATTCTTTAAAAGAAAAAGGAGATAAAATTTATGCTACAATTGGATCAACTTTAAATAGTACAACAATAGTAGATAGTTACCCTTTGATATTTAATTGGTTAAATATATTAGATAATAATGTATGGGTAATCATTGGTATTATGATTTTGGTAGCCGGTATAAATATGATTACTGCTTTATTGGTATTAATATTAGAACAAGTACAAATGGTTGGTATTTTAAAAGCGCTAGGAAGTACTAATTGGAGTATAAGAAAAGTGTTTTTATATAATGCGTCTTATTTAATTTTAAAGGGGTTATTATATGGAAATATAATTGGGTTAGTGTTTTTGAGTATTCAAAAATATTTGAAAATTATTACACTTAATCCTGAAAACTATTATGTGTCTACCGTACCAGTGTCAATAGATTTTTGGGCTATATTATTTTTAAATTTAGGAACATTAATATTGTGTTTTTTAATGTTAATAATCCCTTCATATATTATAACAAAGATTCAGCCTTCAAAATCTATTAAGTTTGCCTAATTTGAGAAGAACTTTTTGTTTCTTTGCATTACAAAACTGATAACTTATAATGAATTACGCTAATAATATACTAGAAACCATAGGAGATACTCCTTTGGTGAAGTTAAATTCTGTTACCAAAGAAATAGATGCTTTGGTATTGGCTAAAGTAGAAACGTTTAACCCTGGAAATTCTGTTAAAGATAGAATGGCGTTAAAAATGATTGAAGATGCTGAAGCAGATGGACGCTTAAAACC
The DNA here is from genome assembly GCA_042093175.1 of Tenacibaculum sp. GTDB lineage: Bacteria > Bacteroidota > Bacteroidia > Flavobacteriales > Flavobacteriaceae > Polaribacter. The sequence goes on from JBELFC010000020.1 coordinate 2,808, forward strand.
TGGAGGAACTATTATTGAAGGAACTTCTGGTAATACAGGAATGGGATTGGCTTTGGCTGCTATTGTAAAAGGTTACAAATGTATTTTTGTAATATCAGATAAGCAATCAAAAGAGAAAATGGATATTTTACGTGCAGTTGGTGCTGAGGTAGTTGTATGTCCAACAAATGTTGAGCCTGATGACCCTAGGTCTTATTATTCAGTATCAAAGCGTTTGGGTGAAGAAACTCCAAATTCTTGGTATGTAAACCAGTATGATAATCCTTCAAATGCGATTGCGCATTATGAGCAAACTGCTCCAGAAATTTGGGAACAAACGGAAGGTAAAATAACTCATTTTGTGGTTGGTGTTGGAACTGGAGGAACAATTTCTGGAACAGCTAAATATTTAAAAGAGAAAAATCCTAATATTAAAATATGGGGAATAGACACTTATGGTTCTGTATTTAAAAAGTATCATGAAACTGGTGTTTTTGATGAGAATGAAATTTACCCATATATTACTGAAGGAATTGGAGAGGATATTTTACCAAAAAATGTAGACTTTAGTTTAATTGATGGGTTTACTAAAGTAACTGATAAGGATGCAGCCGTTTATACACGTAAAATAGCAAAAGAAGAAGGTATTTTTGTTGGTAACTCAGCAGGTTCAGCAATTAAAGGTTTATTACAATTAAAAGATGAATTTAAACCAGATGATGTTGTAGTTGTATTATTTCATGATCATGGTAGTCGTTATGTAGGTAAAATGTTTAATGATGATTGGATGCGTGATAGAGGATTTTTAGAAGAGGAAGTTACCACAGCAGAAGATTTAATTAAATCTCATATAAACAAACCTTTAGTAACCGTTCAAACTGAAGAATTAGTTTCACATGCAATTGAAAGAATGCGTGAGTTTAAGATATCACAGATTCCTGTAAAAGATATTAATGGTTTTGTTGGTTCGGTAGATGAGTCTGCATTGTTATATAGTTACCTAGAAGATAAAAATATAGCAGATAAGCCTATCAAAGAAGTAATGGGAGCTATGTACCCTGTTGTTACTAAATCGGCATCTATTGATGAGGTTTCAAAGTTAATTACTAAAGAGAATCAGGCTGTGTTAGTAGATTTAGAAAATGGAAAACACCATATCGTTACAAAGTATGATATAATTAGCGCAATTTCATAGCTAAATTGATATACAAATAAACGAAAAGCCCGCTCATTAGAGCGGGCTTTTGTTAATCAACTAATTCAAATAATTTACACAATGAAAACAAAATCTATTGTTTTACAAATATTGTTTTCCAAATTCTGTGCCAAAATTATAAATATTAAACTTAAAATTATTTGAATTTTATTTATTTTACAATTAATTAACTTTTAAGTGTTAAAATGTTAAGAAATCTACAATTTAATATTAGGTTTTAGCTAGCATGCTTATGAGCTTTATATGAAGAACGAACTAACGCACCACTTTCAACATACATAAAGCCCATTTCTAAACCTAATGTTTCATATTTTTTAAATTGATCGGGAGTTATGAATTGCTTAACAGGTAAATGTTTTTTAGTAGGTTGTAAATATTGTCCAATTGTAATAATATCTAATCCAACACCACGTAAATCTTTCATTGTTTGAATTACTTCTTCTTCAGTTTCACCTAAACCAAGCATAATACCAGACTTGGTTCTCATACCATTATCTTTTAAATACTTTAATACCCCTAAGCTTCTTTCATATTTAGCTTGAATACGAACCTCACGTGTTAAACGACGTACAGTTTCCATATTATGAGAAACAACTTCAGGATGTACTTCTATGATTCTGTCTATCAATTTTTCATTTCCTTGAAAATCAGGAATTAATGTTTCTAGTGTAGTTTTAGGATTAGCTCTTCTTATAGCATCAACAGTTTCAGCCCAAATAATAGAACCACCATCCTTTAAATCATCTCTATCAACAGAAGTTATAACAGCATGTTTAATGCTCATTAATTTAATAGAACGAGCTACTTTTTCAGGTTCATCCCATTCAACAGTTTCGGGTCTTCCTGTTTTTACACCACAAAAACCACATGAACGTGTACATACATTACCTAATATCATAAATGTAGCAGTACCTTCTCCCCAACATTCACCCATATTAGGGCAACTACCACTAGTACAAATAGTGTTCAGTTTATATTTATCAACCAATCCACGTAATTCCGTGTATTTTTTACCTACTGGTAGTTTTACACGTAACCATTTTGGTTTTTTGGGTCTTTCAGGAAGTATAACCGATTCGTTTGCCATTCTTTCTTAAAATAAATTGAACAGCAAATTTACGAAGAAAAGATTTAGAAACTAAGCAAAAACCAAATACTAAATACAATAAGAAATACAATACCTGTAATACTTAGTATTTTTAACTCTTTACTAGGTCTATATTTTTCAGGGGTGTGCTCTCCTGTAATTAGTATATAATTTAAAATGGCATAAAAAGGTGCAGTTAAAAAAGAAAGAACGGTTGCAATTTTAATAAGAAAGCCCATGTCTGCTAAAAAAAATCTTAAAATAATATAGGTTCCAAGAGCTAATACTAACATCCAAAACCAATAAGATAACTTATTTTTTCTTTTAAATAGGAGGGATGAAGCTTTTGTCATAGCCCTTGGAGAAGCATCTAAAGTTGTTAATGTAGTACTGAACATAGTTGTAAATGCAGCTACTCCGATAAAAATATGTGCATAATCTCCTAAATTTTTAGTATATAAATTAATTAATTGAGAAGCAAATACAGTTCCTTTACTAGAAAATGTTTGTCCCGATTTATACATTACCATTGCTCCTAATATTACAAAACAAATACCTAATGAAAGTGTACCTATATAACCTACATTAAAATCAAAAATAGCTTGTTTAGGTTTAATTTTTTGGTAGGTAGTTTTGTCTTTTTCAACCGACCAAAGAGAATGCCATATTGAAATATCTAAAGGAGCAGGCATCCATCCTAAAAATGCAATTAAAAAGGTAATTTGTGCGGTTCCTGAGGGAATAATTTGTGTAAAAGAGAACCCTTTGTCAGTACTAAATATAGCAACCGTAACAGCTATTAAAGTACTAATAGTTAAGATAACAATGATATATTTCATTAAGTTATCTAAAACTTTATATCTGCCTATTAGTAAAATAGAAAAACTGATGCATGTTATTATTGCAGACCATTGAACTAAATCATTTGTAAAACCAAATAAATGAGAAGCCAAACCTGCTGTTACAATTGTTACGGCAGCTTGAATGGTAAACATTGTAGCAAAATTTAAAATATAATAACTGATTAATACTCCTTTACCAAGTTTTCTATAACCATCTAATAGGGTTTCTCCTGTTGCAGCTGCATATCTAGGACCATATTGAAAAAAAGGGTATTTGAAAATATGGACTAATACTAAGGCCCAAAGTAAGCCAAACCCGAATTCTGCTCCAGCTCTAGTAGATTGAACTAAATGTGATACTCCAATTGCTGCACCAGCAAATAATAGACCTGGACCTAAAGAAGAAAATGTTTTTTTCATGATTTTCAGGGGGTTAAAATCACGATAAATGTAATTAAAAAATATTAAAACATCATTTATGATTTTTTAATAATCTCAGCCAGTAATTTTTTAGCTCTAAGTAATTTAACTTTTACATTATTCATAGGCTCATTAATTTGTTCAGAAATCTCTTTATAACTTAACTCTTGAAAATAACGTAAGTTTATAACCTCTTGGTATTTAGGTTTTAACTGTTTAATATCTCTTAAAAGTTTTGCAAGATTTTGTTCTGTAATAATTTTATCTTCAGGTGATGGAGAGTCATCAATAACATCAAAAGCTTCAGACTCTTTTTCAGTAGTTGTCTTTATTGAAATGGAAGCATTTTTCTTTCTGATAAAATCAATAAAAACATTTTTAGAAATAGCTATTAACCAAGTCTTAAACTGGTATTCTTCATTAAAAGAGGTAATTTTATCAAAAGCTTTTGAAAAAGTTTGAATAGTGATATCTTCTGCATCATTATCATTTTCAGTTTTTTTTAATTGAAAATAATATACGCTTCCCCAAAAATTATCTAATAAAAAATTAAATGAAATTTGACTGCCTTGTTTAGCATTTTTAATATGCTTTAAAATTATTTCTTTATCTATTTCCAAGGTGTAGGTTTAGATATTCTATTAGTGAAAAATATAAAAATTAATGATATTACATAACAAACATCTAATATAGGTAAAAAATAAAGTAAGTTTTGTTCTTTTAATTTATTTATAGCTTTGCCTATTACTATATATTGGATTAAGAAATAACTAATTATAAACGGTATTGAAACTTCCCATTTTTGAATTAAAAAATAAATAAAAAGGAAATAAAAAATAACTTTTGTAACATTAAAAAAAGATAATAAAAAACGATTTTTTAATGAATAATGAGAAAAAAGCACTGTTTGTTTTCTTTGTTCTAAAAAATAATCTTTTAACGTAATAATGCTTTGTTCTTGAACATAACTATTATATGATGTTGAAATATTAGTGTTCATTGAGTTAGAAATATCTTTTAGAAGTAAATCACTTTCCCCTAAATGAAATTTTATATGATTTATAAAGCCATTAACTTTAAAAAAATCGTTTTTAGTGTAAGCAAAATTATTTTGATAAGCTTTGAAAGGAACCCCTAACGTTGCGTAAGAAAACATTTTTAATGTTGTAAAAAAATTAGCATAACGAAAAAACATATTTTTAAATGAATATTTTTTAAAGGCTAATATTTTATGACCAAGAACAATTGTTTTATTAGAATGGAAACATTTACTCATTTCATGAATCCAATCATTAGAAACGGTTTTTCCATTTATATCAAAAAAAAGTAAATGATTATTACTTGCAGCTTTTATAGCTAAAGTAAGAGCATATTTTTTGTTTCCCCAAAAAGCTTCTTTGTTTTCAACATTAACAATTTTTATTGTATCGTTTTCTTGCTGAATTTTTTCCATGAAACCTAAACTATTATCAGAAGAAGCATGATTGATTAATACAATTTCAAAATCATCATAATTTTGATTAATTATAAATGGTAAATTTTTTTTTAATTCATCAGTATTATTCTTTGTATAAATAATAACTGAAACAGGTTTGTTGGTTGAAGTAGTTATTTTTTTTTGTTTGCTAAAAGCAAAAAAAGAAAAACATAAAAAATAAATAACCTGAACAACTGTAACCGCTACAAAAATGTAGAAAAGTACAGTAAATAGCATGAAAAAAGAGATGTTTAGTTATGTTCTGGCTCGCTACAAGTATCAAATTGATCTGGTGTTTTACCACAAAATCCACAAGCTTCACCACTTTCATTAAGCATCGGATTTTGACTTGCACAAGTACCAGCAAACTCTCCATCTTTTTTAGCCCATATTTTGATTGCAATTCCTGCAAAGGCAATTGCTAACAATCCGATTGTAACAAAAATTAACTTCATTCTAAAGAAATAATAGATTTAAAAATGCAAAGATACTAAAAGTACTAATTAAATTATCTTAAAACTTTTTTAAACTATTTTGTAAATTAAGGGTCATATAATAAAAAGTAAAATTATGAAGTTAAAATTCCCCTTTGTTTTTCTAGTAACATTAATAAGTTTTTTTGCTTGTAGTTCTGATCAAGTTATTGATGCTGGAGGAGAAACAAGTATTAATAATAGCCCCAATATCCTACTTATTATTGCTGATGATATGGGATTAGATGCAACTCCAGGGTTTAATGTAGGTACAGTTAAACCCAATATGCCAAACCTGCAAAATATGATAAATAGCGGTGTGCGTTTTACAAATTTATGGTCATATCCAACATGTACACCAACTAGATCAAGTATTTTAACTGGTAAATATGGATTTAGAACAGGGGTAATGAAAGTTGACGATGTATTACCTACTTCTGAAGTTTCTTTACAACAGTATTTAAAAGATAAAAATACTGGGCATAGTAATGCAGTAATTGGTAAGTGGCATTTATCAAGAGATGCTTCACACCCTAATCAAATGGGAATAGATTATTATGCTGGTCTTTTGACTGGAGGCGTACAATCATATACTAATTGGAATTTTACAAGTAATCAAAATACGAATGCTTCTACTGAATATACAACAACTAAGTTTACTGATTTAGCAATAGATTGGGTAAAACAACAAAATCAACCTTGGTTTTTATGGTTGGCGTATAATGCACCACATACTCCTTTTCACTTACCTCCAAATAACTTGCATTCTCAAGGAAATTTACCTTCTGATCAGGGTAGTATAGATTCAAATCCACTGCCGTATTATATGGCAATGATTGAAGCAATGGACAGCGAAATTGGAAGATTATTGAATTCAATGACTCAAGAACAAAAAGATAATACAGTAATTATTTTTATAGGTGATAATGGAACTCCAGGAGGAGCTGCCCAAGATTATAGGGCACAAAGAGTAAAGGGTACTTTATATCAAGGAGGTGTGAATGTTCCAATGATTGTTTCTGGTAAAAACATAGGTAGGTTTAATGAAGTAGATGAAAATTTATTAAATACTACTGATTTATTCGCTACCATAGCTGATATAGCAAATACAGGAACTAATGAGTTAAATGATAGTAAAAGTTTTAAAGAGTTATTATCAAGTTCATCAACCACTAATTTTAGAGGGTTTACATATACTGAACATGGTAAAACTACAGGGAATGATGAATATACAGTAAGGAATTTAACACACAAGTATATAAAATTCACTAATGGAAATGAAGCTTTTTATAATTTAAGTAATGATTTTTTTGAGAGAACAAATTTGTTAAATAGTAGTTTAAGTTCAACTGATCAGAAAGAATTAGATGAATTAAAAGAATTTTTAAATAATTTAAAATAATAGAATATGAAGAATTATAAAATAATGATGTTGCTTTTTGCTTTTTTAAGTTTTGGTTGTAGTTCAGAAGATGAGAATTTAGATTCAGGAAATGATCAAGCAACTAATGATACCGTATATGATATAAGAAGTATAGTTAGTAAGTTTGATAATGTAGCCGGAGTTACTTATAGTATAAATGGAGATTTTTTAGAAATTACAACGAATGGTTTACCTGATCATAAGAGTCCATATTGGGGGCAAGGAAGCGCTATGTATGAAGCATATAATGGTACTAACCCTAATTGGAATCAAAATCCAAATACCATTCAAACTCAAAACATAACATTTAAAATTCCTTTGTATCCTAAAGAAGCAACAACAAAAGAAGCAACGTCATTAGGGCCAATCGGAGTATCTCTAAATGGGGTAGCTTTTTATAATCAATATGCAGGTCCTAATAATCAGCCTTTAACGAATGAAATTAATTCATTTGATCAATATTTAGGGCATCCTCAAAATAGTGGGCAATATCACTATCATATAGAGCCAGTATACCTAACAAATAAATTAGGGAAATCTAGTTTTTTGGGTTTATTAGCTGATGGTTTTCCTGTTTATGGTCCAGAAGAAAATGGAAGTACAATTACTAGTTCTGATTTAGATGATTATCATGGGCATGTTTCTGTTACTTCAGATTTTCCTAATGGAATTTATCACTATCATATTACTTCTGATGATCCTTATTTAAATGGTAGTGGTTATTATGGTACACCAGGAAATGTTTCTCAATAAATTTAAAATTAATGAGAATAAACGTCTTCATATTTCTAGTATTTATAGTTTTTATTTCTTGTAATAATGAAAAGATTAACAATGAAGTAGTTTCGTTTCAAAAAGATTCTTTTTCAATGAAAAACGGAGTGTTAAATTATAATAACAAGCCATTTACTGGAATATTGTTTTTTTATGATAAAGTAAATAGAACAAATAATTTTACAACTTATGAAAAAGGGAAAAAACATGGTGCTGAAATAAAGAAATATGAAAACAATGTATTAGCTGAACAACGCTTTTATACAAAAGGAAACAAATCTGGTATTCATAAATCATGGTGGAATGAAAGTCAGCTAAAATTTGAATATCATTTTAATGATGTTGGAGAGTATAATGGAGAGGTAAACGAATGGTTTAAAAATGGTCAGCAACTTAAGGCATTTAATTATAAAAATGGGAAAGAAGAAGGTTCACAAAAAATGTGGGAATTAAATGGGAAAATAAGAGCAAACTTTGTTACTAAAAATGGTGATAGGTTTGGTTTAATAGGATTGAAGAAATGTTACACTGTAAATACAACAAATGAAAATTTCAAATAAAAGAGTAAGGCTAGAAAATTTAATAGGTGTGTTATTATTTATTGTTTTTATTTTAATGGTAATTTCTTGTAAAAAAGAAAAGAAAGTAAATAAAGAAACAACATTGCCTTTTTTTAACTCATCATTATTTACACCTGAATGGATTTCAGAAGAAAGCTCAGAATATAAAAGAATTCATACTATTCCAGATTTCAATTTAATTAATCAAGAAGGAGAAGCTGTTACTAAACAAACTTATGCAGGAAAAATATATGTGGCAGACTTTTTTTTTGTTAGTTGCCCAGGGATATGTCCTGTTCTTGAAAAAAACATGAGTATCTTACAAGAAGAGTTTGTAAATGATAATGAAGTTTTATTACTATCACATACTGTAATGCCTTCAAAAGATTCGGTTAGTGTTTTGAAAAAATACGCAGAAGATAACGATGTTATTTCTGACAAGTGGAATTTAGTTACAGGAAACAAAAGTCAAATATATAATTTGGCAAGAAAAGCATATTTTGCTGATGAAGATTTTACCAAAACAAAAGATGAAAATGCATTTGTACACACTGAAAATTTTGTTTTAATAGATAAAAAAGGCAGAATAAGAGGTGTTTACAACGGAACACTAGGATTAGATACAAAAAGATTAATAAGGCATATTAAAATGCTAAAAAAAGAAAGTTAATTTATATATTAGTGACTTGTTAAAAAAAACTGTGTCTTATAAATAGTTTAACCCCTTAAAAATAGCATAATGAATATTTTAATTAAAAACCTTGTATCTTTTTTCAATTCTTTTTTCGTAAATAATAATTTACAGCCTATTAAAATTAAGGTTGAAAGTAATAAAAAAGGTATTAAGTATTAGATTATATTTACTTCAATTTCTAAATTAATAGAAAATTTACTTTTTATAGTATTTTGAATACTTTGGGCCAGCTGGTATATGTTTTTACCAGTTGCGTTTCCATAGTTAACTAGAACTAAAGCTTGTTTTTCGTGTACGCCATAATCACCAAAGCGTTTACCTTTAAATCCACTTTGTTCTATTAACCAGCCTGCAGGAATTTTTATACTGCTTTCTGATATAATATAATGTGGGATTTCAGGAAACTTACTTTTAAGTTTTTCAAAGTGACTTGAAGAAATAACTGGGTTTTTAAAAAAACTACCACTGTTTCCAATTTTATTTGGATCTGGTAATTTAGATTGTCTAATTGAAATTATAGCGTCAGATATATTCTTAATACTAGGCTTGGTAATGTTTTTTGAAGCTAATTCTTGTTCAATAGCTCCATAAGAAGTATTTAGATTATGATTTTTTTTGGTAAGTTCAAAACTAACAGAAGTTATTATATACTTTCCTTTAGCCTGATTTTTGAAAATAGAATTTCTATATCCAAATTCACACTCTTCATTTGAGAATACAACTAATTTTCCTGTTTCAATTTCAAGAGCTTCAACTTTTGTAATAGTGTCTTTAACCTCTACACCATAGGCTCCAATATTTTGAATTGGACAAGTACCTACATTACCTGGTATCAAAGATAAATTTTCAAGACCTCCATAATTTAAAGAGATACACCAAAGAACAAATTCATGCCAATTTTCACCAGTATTAACAGTTAAATATACTGAGTTATCATTTTCACGATCAATAGAAATTCCTTTTAAATTTAAATGAATTACTAATTCTTCAATATCTTTAGTGAGCAGCATATTACTACCTCCACTTATGATAAAAATATTTTGCTCTTCTTTTAAAATATTTTTTAATTCATATAATGAATTAACAGAAACAAAACGTTTGGCATTTACATCAATGCCAAACGTATTGTACTTTTTTAATGATATGTTTTTTTGAATATTCAATTAGCTATTATATTTTTCTAAAGCTACTTTTAAAATTTCTACACATCGCTTTAAGTCTGATTTATTCAAAACATATGCAATACGAACTTGATTTTTACCTTCACCTTCAGTTGAATAAAAACCACCAGCTGGAGCTACCATAACCGTTTCATTGTTATGATTAAACTTTTCTAAAATCCATTGAGCAAAATCTTCAGAGTTTTCTACAGGTAATTCTGCAATACAATAAAAAGCACCTTTAGGATTTGCTACTTTAACACCTTCTATTTTTTGTAATTCAGTGATTAATGTATTTCGTCTATCTTGGTATTCTTCAATAACTTCATCAAAATAACTTTGTGGAGTATCTAAAGCTGCTTCACTTGCCAGTAAAGCATACGTTGGTGGACTTAATCTTGCCTGTGCAAATTTAATAGCAGTGCCAATAAATTCTTCATTTTTAGAAACGATACATCCAATTCTAGCTCCACACATACTATAGCGTTTAGAAACTGAGTCAATCATGATTGAATGTTGCTCTAAACCTTCTAAAGCCATTACAGAATTATGTTTTTCGCCATCATAAGTGAATTCACGGTATACTTCATCAGCAATTAAAAATAAATCGTGTTTTAATACAATTTGTTTTAATTTTTCAATTTCAGCTTCACTATATAAATAACCTGTTGGATTTCCAGGGTTACAAATTAAAATAGCTTTAGTTTTCGGAGTGATTAATTTTTCAAAATCTTCAATAGCTGGTAAGGCAAAATTATCTTCAATTTTAGAAATTACAGGGACCACATTTACACCAGAAGCTGTAGAAAAACCATTATAATTTGCATAAAAAGGTTCAGGTATAATAATTTCATCACCAGGATCAGTAATACTACCAATTGTAAATAATAAAGCTTCAGACCCTCCAGTGGTAGCTATAATATTATTAGCAGATACATGAATATCATTATTTATATAATAATTTGCTAATTTTTCTCTGTACTGTTCAGAACCTTCAGATCTAGCGTATGATAACACTTCTATAGTGTTGTTTTTTACAGCATCTAAGGCAACTTGAGGTGTTTTTATATCAGGTTGTCCGATATTTAAATGAAATACTTTTGTCCCATTTTTTTTAGCTGCCTCAGCAAAAGGAACCAGTTTTCTGATTGGTGATTGAGGCATTGAACCTCCCTTAATAGAAATAGATGGCATTTTTAATTTAATTAGTTGTTTACTGGGCAAATTTGCAAAATTATTTTGACAATATATGCTTGTTTACCACTAAAAAATAAGGTTAAAAAAATCCCAAAAATTATTTATTGTAAAAATATGATTGTATATTTAGTTATCCCTAAATATATGCTTTTGAAGAAATTTCTACTATGTCTACTACTTTTATGTGCTATAAATATTCAATCACAATCAAAATTCCAATTTCTTAAAGGAAGTAAAAAACAGGTTGTTAAATTTGAATTATTTAATAATTTAATTGTTTTTCCATTAGAAGTTAATGGAGTTAAACTCTCTTTTATTCTTGATACTGGTGTAAATAAAACGATCCTTTTTAACTTAAATAAAACAGATAGCTTAACCTTAAATAATACAAAGAAAGTATTTATTAGAGGGCTTGGAGTAGGAGACCCTGTAGAAGCTATTTTATCAAGAAACAATAATTTTAGAGTTAATAATATTTTAGGAACGAGCCAGGATATTTATGTTGTTGTTGATGATACTTTTAAGCTATCTTCAAAAATGGGAGTAACAATTCATGGGGTGATAGGATACGATTTGTTAAAAGATGTTGTAGTTAAAATAAATTATTCATCTAAAAAATTGTATTTCTATAAACCTGAAAAGTATAAAGAACCTAAGTGTCGCTCTTGTGAAAAATTAGATTTAGAGTTTTATAGGAATAAACCATATATAAATGTTAGTATAAAAATAGATAGTGCAGGAAACAATATACCTGTAAAAATGCTTATAGATTCAGGAGGAAGTGATGCTTTATGGTTGTTTGAAGGATCAAAAAAAGAAATAAAGGTTCCTGAAAAGTTTTTTGTTGATATTCTTGGAGAAGGTTTAAGTGGAACAATCTATGGTAAAAGAAGTAGAGTACCTAAGTTAGAAATAGGAAAATATGTAATTGAAGAACCTACTGTTTCATTTTTAGATTCAGCTACAACAATTAATGCTAGAAGTTTTAAAAAGCGAGATGGAAGTATTGGAGGAAATATATTGAAAAGGTTTAAAGTATGGATTGATTACCCAAATAAAAAAGTGATATTAAAAAAGAATGGATCGTTGAAAAGAGGGTTTTATTATAATATGAGTGGTTTACAGATAATCTATAATGGAGAAGAGTTAGTAAAAGAACAGAAGAACTCAATGAAACATAATGGATATTCTAGAAAAGAAGATTCTAAACCGGGTCACATAGTCTCTTTTGTTACAAGTTATAGTTATAAGTTTAAACCTTCTTATAAGGTTAATAAAATTGTAAAAGATTCACCTGCAGAGAAAGCTGGAATAATCGAAGGAGATATTATAAAACAGCTTAATGGTAAGGAAGCTCATGAGTATTCACTTAATGAAATAGCAAATTTATTTCAAACCAAACCTAATAAGAGAATTAGAATTGTGGTTGAAAGGGGAATATTTAAATTGAAATATGAATTTAGATTAGAACAAAAAATATAGTTTTATTTCTAAGGTTTTTATGCTTTAAGTAGTTTTCATAGAGATTAAACTATTTTTGAAGCTAATTTGACTAAAAAATTAACACCATTTTCAATTGTAGAAATTGCAGTAGCTTTATTGTTATTACTATCAGTAGCATTATCTATTATTTTTAATACTTTTAATGCATTAGCATTAGAAATATCACTTTCTTTAATAAATGTATCTACTTCCGTTATATTTAAATTAGTTAAACTTGCTATTTGTGTGTTAAATTCAGAGTCTGTTTGTGAGGCTGCTTCGTTTGCTATTTTATTCCAGTTAATTGTGCTCATAATATTATTTTAATAATTTTTCAATTGGAGTTAGTTTATTCAAAATAGTCGATGTTTTGTTTAAAAAATCATTCAAATTATCTTCTACTTTTGTTACGTCAATTTTGTTGCCAGTTAAATTATCTATAGCTAGTAAAGCGTCTTTTTCTGTAGCATTTACTTTTGCAATAGAATTGATTAAATTTTGTAAAGAAGTTGTTGCTTTACTATATGTTTTATAATTATTAGTTAGTTTAGAAATAATTACTTTTTCTTGAGCATCTAATAAATTATTTAAAGAATCTTTTTTAGTTTCAATAACAGGTAAAATACTTTTTATAATGTTACTTAATTCGTTTTTATAATTTACTGAATCTGGCAAAAGTTTTTTGTATTTATTAATTAATGTAGGAGTGTATTTAGTTTCAATAAAATTACTTAATCGTGCTTTACGCTCACTAAAAAGTTGTTTTACTAAACTTATATTTAGACTATGCATACTATTTGCTTCGTCAATTACTTGTTTAGTTAGCGTAACGGTTGATTTTGGTACAGTTACACATGCAGTAAGTAATAGGCAGATAAAAGAAAGTTTTAAAATAGATAGTTTCATTTTTTAAGTTTTTTAATAAAAAAAATAAGGGTAGATATCATAACTAAAAGTATAAAGAAAACTTTTAAAATTGAAGTAGTTTTTAGTTTGTATCTACCCAATTTCCCCTAATTTTTTTATAAATTTATTTAATGATTGGAGAGGTGAAAATTGATTTAATTCTATCAATTATTCCTTGTAAAACGCTGAAAATTGCATCCGATGAAAAACCTCCAATTAAAGCTAAAATACTTTTACTAAAAAGATCAATGTTTTTTGGATCTGAAGAATAAAAAGAAATAATTTCAGACATAATTAATCCTGCAATTATTCCTAATATTATTTGTGCTATATATGATATTGATTCTTCAGCAACAAGAGTTGTATTTTTAATTGAATCACTAACCTTTTTTAATAGAAAAAATAAAACACCTAAACCAGATATCGATGAAAGAAAAGTTAGATTTAATAGTAATGAAAATCCATTGTTATTCATTATTCCTTGATTAAGTGAATGGTTATTTACGTTTGGAGACAAACCAGTGATAATAAAAAGAGCCAAAAACGAAAGAGCCAATATAATTAAGTTTCGTACTAATGGAAGTTTATTGAATATTGATTTTCCATTCTCTAATGAACGTAATTTTTTTGTGAATTCTATAGATTTTGGAGTTGCTGGTGCTATGTTTTTTGATAGTAAGTTATGAGCATTAATTAAGTCATCAACACTACTGTTTTGTATTAAATTATTTATTTCAGTATTTATTATTATGCCATTGTATATAGCATATGATAGCATATTATTAATTTCTTTGCTTAATTCGCTAATAACTTTCGGAGAAATACCTTCAGTATTTTCTTTGGGTACTGTCTTTTGTTCAGTTTTTGCTGTAGTCATTTGAGTAGGTTAAACGTTATTATAAAAGTATAATTTATTGTTAGTTATAGCTGTAATTTTACCTTAAGTGATATAATAATAATGGCAAGCGTAACTTTAAAGGTTATAAAAGATCATGTAAGTGAGCGCTGAATACTATTTTATGGGGCAAATAATTAAATTGATTTTACAGGGATATTTCTTTCTTTATTTATGCCACAGTTAAAACTACCTATACCGTTCCAATTATTATCAATTTCTAAACAAGCATTAAATTTTTCTAAATAACTACCAATAGTTAAGGGAGGTAGTGATACCAAATATTCACCAAACAAATGAACAATTACGTTATTTGTATAATATTCAGATGTTTTAATTTTTCCTACAACGTTAAGTTTAGTGCATTGTTTGTTTGTTTCTTGCTTAATTTTTACTATACCTGAAACTATACTTTTAGAAGGGCATACAGTTAATGAAAAGTGTATAACAAAAGCTTTTGGATTGTTAACTTCACCAATAGTTCCTTTTATTTTATATGTTTTTACTATAGGTTTTCTTTTAAAGAAGGTATCGTTGGAAGTATTCATAGCTTGTATAAAACATTTAGTTAGGTAATAATGTATTCTAAATATACTTTTTTAAGCTTTAATTATTGAGTTTAATGTCATGAACGTCAGTTAAATAAGTATAAGTGAAGAACCCTGCGTTGTTTTTATTTAAAATAAATCTAATTAAACTTTGTGTATTTTACTTAGTATTGTATTTTTGCCGTCAAATATTTATTAAAACTAAATCTAAATAAAGATGAAAAGGGTTATATTTTCAGCAGTAGCTATTTCTACTATTATATTTTCTTCATGTTCAAGTGATGAAGTAGTAACACCACCAGTAGAAGCTCCTGCAACTTATGTGTTTAATAGGGGAGGGAATACCAGTGTTAGTTATTCGGGGCAAACAACTAGAATTAAAATGGCTGAAGAGTTGGTTAGTGCATTAAAAATATCTACTAATTCAAAAGCTAAGTTAGATGGGATGTTTACGCATGCAGCAGGAAATAATGATTTTTCTGATGCAGCTTTAAACACTTCTTCTAAAAATGTTAGGAGTAAAACTGCTGCTTCAGCTGATTATTTTGCGTCAAATACTACTGAGGCAAACGCTATTAAAGCTAAATTTGATGGTTATATTTCTAGTCAAGTATCTGAAGTATTTCCTAATTGGGCAACAAATGCGGTAGCAGGAACTGCTGGTAAAATTCAAGAAGCTGGAGGAGGATCTACTCGTTATGTTAATGCTAAAGGATTAGAATATAATCAAGCATTTGCTAAATCATTAATAGGTGCATTAATGGTAGATCAAATGTTAAACAACTATTTAAGTAAAAAAGTATTAGATGAAGCTACCAATGTAGCAGATAATGATGCAGGAACTTTAGCTTCGGGTAAAAATTATACTACGATGGAGCACAAGTGGGATGAAGCTTATGGTTATTTATATGGTGCAGAAGTTGATGGTGCATCTCCAAAATTAGGAGCAGATAGCTTTTTAAATAAGTATTTAGCTAAAGTTGATGGTAATTCTAATTTTAAAGGTATCGCTAAAGAAATTTATGAAGCTTTTAAATTAGGAAGAGCTGCAATTGTTGCAAAAAATTATACATTAAGAGATCAACAAATAGTTATAATCAAGAATGCTGTATCTAAAGTAATTGCAGTTAGAGCTGTACATTATTTACAAGCAGGAAAGGCTACTTTAGCAACAGATAAAGCATCGGCTTTTCATGATTTATCTGAAGGTTACGGTTTTGTTCACTCTTTACGTTTTACTCAAGATGCATCTGGAAAAGCTCATTTACCAGTAGCAGAAATAGAAGGTTTTTTAACAGCATTACAAGCGGGTAATGGTTTTTGGACACTAACAACTAAAACGTTAGATGATATGTCTACAAGAATAGCTGCTGTTTATGGTTTTACTGTAGATCAAGCAAAATAATATTTAAGTCTCGTTAAATGATATTAAAAGTAGCTGTTTACTCAGCTACTTTTTTTATATATTTGCACTTATTTAGAATAAATAGAAATAATTATAATGAAGAAAGGTTTATTTATACTAGTGCTTACAATGTTGGGGGTAGCATGTAGTTCAAGTTCTGACAATCCAGATAATAAAACAGATGATACTTTTGATAGAAGCAAAATCTTAATCAATGTAGCTGATAACATTATTATACCTTCGTTTAAAGAATTTAAAAATAAAGTTGTTGATTTAAAAACTAAATCTACTGCTTTTACAAACAGTCCTACTCAGTCAACTCTTGATAATTTAAGATCATCTTGGTACAATGCCTATAAATCATGGCAGCATGTAGCTATGTTTAACATAGGAAAGGCAGAAGAATTAGAGTTTGTTAATTTTATAAACATATTTCCTGTATCTAAAACTGATGTTGAAAGTAATATTACTAATGGAAGTTATGATTTTACACATCCAAATAATCATGATGCACAAGGTTTTCCTGCGTTAGATTTTTTATTACATGGATTAGGAGCTAATGATACTGAAATTTTAGAAAAATATACAACAAACTCTAAAGCTGTTAATTATAAAAAATACGTAACAGATGTAGTTCAAAAAATTAATGAAACTACAGTTGCAGTAGTAAGTGATTGGGAAGGTTCTTACAGAGAAAATTTTGTAAAAAGTACTGGAAATACTGCAACTAGTTCTTTAAACAAATTTGTAAATGATTATATCTTTTACTACGAAAAAAGATTACGAGCAGTTAAAATTGGTATTCCAGCTGGAAATTTTTCTTCAACTGTCTTACCTGAAAAAGTTGAAGCTTTTTATAAAAAAACAATATCTAAAGAATTAGCTTTAGAATCATTGTCTGCAGTGAGAGCTTTATTTAATGGTACTTATTTTAAATCAAGTACTGAAGGTAGTAGTTTTAAAGCGTATTTAAATGCACTAAATAAAAATGATTTAGCTACTAAAATTAACGCTCAATTTGATGCAGCTAAAGCCCAGATTAATACATTAAACTCAAATTTTAATCAACAAATAGCAGACGATAATACAAAAATGACAAAAGCATATGATGAACTTCAAAAAGCTGTTGTATTATTAAAAGTTGATATGTTACAAGCTTTTAACGTAAATGTTGACTATGTTGATGCTGATGGTGATTAATAATTATTAATCATAATTGTTAAAAAAGAATAGCACCAGATAAGATATAGACAGTTTTTTGTCAACAAATGCTTTTAAAAAAATATTTATCAAAACAAACAAACATTGCTCCATTAATAGTATTTAGACTATTTTTTGGAGTAATGATGTTGTTGAGTATAATTAGGTTTTGGTTAAATGGTTGGATTGAAAAATTGTATTTAGAGCCAACATTTCATTTTTCGTATTACGGTTTTGAGTGGGTAAAACCTGTAGGTAATTTTACTTATGCTATTTTTTTTATTTGCGGTTTATCTGCTTTTTTTATTGCAATCGGATTTAAATACCGAATTTCTATTATTACTTTTTTTCTAAGCTTTACTTTTATTGAATTAATGGATAAGACAACATATCTTAATCATTATTATTTTATCAGTTTAATGAGCTTTATATTATGTTTTTTACCTGCTAATAAATCTTTTTCATTAGATAGTTATCTAAAGAAAACAAGCTATGTAAATATACCTAAATGGACTATAGATAGTATTAAGCTTTTGTTAGGAATAGTTTATTTTTATGCGGGGTTAGCAAAATTAAATTCTGACTGGTTATTAAGGGCTATGCCTTTAAAAATATGGTTGCCATCAAAATATGATTTGCCAATTATAGGTAATAATTTGATGCAACAGGAATGGTTTCATTACAGTATGAGTTGGTCAGGTGCAATATATGATTTAACAATACCTTTTTTATTATTAGTAAAGAAAACAAGAACATATGCATTTGTTTTAGTAGTTTTCTTTCATGTATTTACTAGAATTTTATTCCCTATTGGGATGTTTCCTTTTATAATGATAGTAGGAGCATTAATCTTTTTTGATGATGGTTTTCATCAAAAAATTATAAATAGATTAAAAAAACTATTAATTAATAAAAAAACTATTTCCATTACTTCAATAACAAATTATAGTTATTCAAAAATTAAGAAGAGTTTATTATTAATTGGAGTAGGATTATTTTTAACTTTTCAAATAATATTACCATGGAGATATTTATTATATCCAGGTGAGTTATTTTGGACAGAAGAAGGATTTCGATTTTCATGGAGAGTAATGTTAATTGAAAAAGCTGGTTACTCAGTATTTAAAATAGTTGATGGAGAATCAGGAAAGTTTTTTTATGTTGAAAATGATGATTTTTTAACTTCTTTCCAAGAAAAACAAATGAGTTTTCAACCTGATTTTATTTTAGAGTATGCACATTATTTAGGTAACCATTTTAAAAGTCAGGGGCATAAAAATGTAGAAGTATATGTAGATAGTTATGTAGCTTTAAATGGAAGAATGAGTCAATTATATATAGATCCAAAGACAGATCTAATGAAACAAAAAGAGAGTTTTAAACATAAAAAGTGGATTATACCTTTTAATCATGAAATTAAAATTAAAGGATTATAGATTATTAATATTGTTATGGATGATTTCATCATCTGTTTTTTCTCAATTTAAAGTAACAGGAATTGTTACTTCAGATGAGAATAAGCCTTTAAATAAGGTTGAAATATTTGATAGTAACGGGGGAGTATTAGCAAAATCAAAAGTTAACGGAAGTTATTCTTTTGAAACAAATAAAAAACAGTTAAATATTGTATTCTACGTAGATAATTATCAATTATTAGAAAAAACAGTTTCTTTTTCTCAAAAAGAAACTATATTAAATATTACTTTAAATTCTTTTACTGAAGAATTATCTGAGATAGTAATTCAGGCACAAAAAAGAAAAGTTTTTGAGTTATCTCGATTAAAAGATGTTGTTAAAACAGCTATTTATGCAGGAAAAAAAACTGAGGTTGTATTATTAAATCAGTCTACAGTCAACTTAGCGTCAAATAATGCTCGACAAATATATAGCCAAGTAGTAGGATTAAATATTTTTGAAAATGATGATGCGGGGTTACAGTTAAATATAGGGGGAAGGGGTTTAGACCCAAATAGAACATCTAATTTTAATACAAGACAAAATGGGTATGATATTAGTGCAGATGTACTAGGATACCCTGAAAGTTATTATTCTCCTCCTGCAGAAGCAATAGAAGAAATTCAAATTGTAAGAGGTGCAGCTTCTTTACAGTATGGTACTCAGTTTGGTGGATTAGTAAATTTTGTATTAAAGAAACCTAATGCAAACAAACCGCTAGAAATTTTAACAAGAAATACTATTGGGAGTAACAATTTATTTACAAATTTCACAAGTATTAATGGTACAAAAAATAAATGGAGTTATTTAGCATATTACAATTATAAGCAGGGTGACGGTTTCAGACCTAATTCAAAATTTAATTCAAAAAATGCTTTTTTTCATTTAGGATATGAAGTAAGTGATAAAACAAATCTAGAATTTGAAATTACGTACCTTAATTATTTAGCACAGCAAGCTGGGGGACTAACTGATGCTATGTTTAATGAAAACCCATACCAAAGTAATAGAGCTAGAAATTGGTTTAAAATAGATTGGCTTTTATATAATTTGAAATTTTCTCATGATTTTTCAGATAAAACTACTTTTACCTTCAACTTTTTTGGTTTAGACGCTACAAGAAAAGCTTTAGGGTTTAGAACTAATAGAGTAAATCAAGTTGACCCTGGAACTGAAAGAGATTTAATTGAAGGGAGTTTTAAAAACTTTGGTTTTGAAACACGATTATTAAGTAGCTATAATATTTTTAATAAAAATGCTACTTTTTTAATAGGAGCAAAATTTTATAAAGCAAATAATACATCTATTCAAGGGCCAGGAAATGAAGGTGTAGATGCTAATTTTAGTTCAGCTTTGAGTAATTATCCTAATTATGCAAATCAATCTAATTACCTTAACCCTAATTTAAATATAGCTGTTTTTGGGGAAAACATATTTTATATCAATGATAAAATTTCTGTTACACCTGGTATACGATTTGAGTATATCAAAACAGAAAGTGAAGGGTATTTTAAAAAAATAAATACAGATGGAGCTGGTAATGTAATATTGAATGAAACTATTACTAGTAATAATAATAACACAAGGTCATTTTTATTATTAGGACTTGGATTAAGTTATAAAGCATCTAAAAGTTTTGAGCTTTACGGAAATATATCACAAAATTATCGTTCGGTTACTTTTTCAGATTTAAATATCGTCAATCCATCATTTAGAATTGGTAATTTAGAAGATGAAAAAGGATACACTACTGATATTGGAGTTAGAGGAAATATAAATAAATATATTTCGTATGATTTTGGAGCTTTTGGATTATTCTATAACGATAGAATAGGTTTGGTTTCTAAAGGGTTACCTGATGGGAGAGTTATTCAAGAAAGAGGAAATGTAGGAGATGCTAGAATATTAGGTGTTGAAAGTTTATTTGATTTTGATTTAAGAAGAATTTTAAAAATACAAAATGATTATAGTTTTAGTTATTTTATTAATACTTCATTTATAAAATCAAAGTATACAAGATCTGAAGTTCCAGGTGTCATAAATAATCAAGTAGAATTTGTTCCAGATTTAAATTTAAAGACGGGACTTAAATTTGGTTATCAAAATTTTTCTTCAAATATTCAATATACCTATTTATCTAAGCAATTTACTGATGCTTCTAACTCTGTAACCCCAAGTTTAAGTGGTGTTAATGGAATAATACCAAGTTACAATGTACTGGATTTTTCAACTTCTTATAAATATAAAATGTTTAAACTAGAAGCAGGAGTTAATAATATGCTTGATGAAAAATATTTTACTAGAAGAGCTACTGGTTATCCTGGTCCTGGTATTATACCATCAGCCCCTAGAAGTTATTATGTTACCTTAGAAATTAAAATATAATATTATTTAAAGTTAAATAAATACTCTTTTTAAGAGATTAATACCCGAAATAGAATGAAAAAAATAATAAGTGTTTTTGTTATTGCGTTACTAGTGTTAAGTTGCAAAAAAGAAGCTAAAAAAGATGAGAAAAAGCAACAAGAAGTAAATGTATATACACACCGTCATTATAAGGCAGATCAAGAATTATTTGCTCAATTTGAAAAAGAATCAGGTATAAAAGTAAATGTTGTCAATGCAAAAGCTGATGAATTAATTCAAAAAATGACTATTGAAGGAGAGCAATCTCCAGCTGATGTTTTAATAACTGTTGATGCTGGTCGTTTAGTAAGAGCTAAAGATAAAGGATTGTTACAGTCAGCTACTTCTGAATTTTTGAACAATACAATACCTTCACATTTAAAAGATGTTGATAACAATTGGTTTGCATTAACAAAAAGAGCTAGAGTTATGGTATATAATCCTGAAAAAGTAAAAAAAGATGAGTTGTCTTCTTATGAAGATTTAACTAATGAAAAATGGAATAAAAGAATATTAATACGTTCTTCAGGAAATATCTATAATCAATCATTATTAGCTTCAATTATAGCTAATTTAGGAGAAGAAAAAGCTGAAACATGGGCAAAGGGCATTGTAGCTAACATGGCACGTTCACCAAAAGGTAATGATCGTGATCAGGTAAAGGCTGTTGTTGCAGGTGAAGGTGATGTAGCAATTGTTAATACTTATTACATAGGGAAATTATTAAATTCAAAAGACCCAGAGGAAGTAAAAGCCGGTAAAGGAATTAAAATATTTTTTCCAAACCAAGCAGGTAGAGGAACTCATATTAATGTAAGTGGTGCTGGTGTAGCTAAATATGCTCCTAATAAAGAAAATGCAATAAAGTTTATTGAGTTTTTAGCAAGTGAAAAAGCACAACAAGTGTTTGCTAAAGCTAATTATGAATATCCAGTAAATACAAAAATTTCACCCTCTGATTTATTAGCTTCTTGGGGTACGTTTAAAGAAGATAGTTTATCATTAACTCAGTTAGGAAAGAATAATAAGAAAGCAGTTTTAACTTTTGACAGGGCTGGCTGGAAATAAAGAAATATATTTGTAGTTTTTATACAAATAGTAAGTGAAAATTAGATTTCAAAACATAAAGAGAGATACAAATAAATGGTCAATATTATTATTGACCATTGTTTTGTTTGTAACAATTCCCATTGGAACAATCTTTTTTAATTTATTTTATGGGCCGGGTGATACTTGGAACCATTTAGTAGCAACTCTTTTACCAAATTACGTTGGTAATTCGTTAATTCTTATTATTGGTACCAGTATTTTAACTTTAATATTTGGTATATCAACAGCTTGGATAGTTTCTAGATATGAAATTCCATTAAAAAAACAGCTTGAGTGGTTGTTAATATTACCCTTGGCTATCCCCTCATATATAACTGCGTATGCGTATGCAGGAATTTTTGACTATGGAGGTGTTATTAATAAGTTATTATCTATGAAGTTTGATATAATGAATCACTTAGGGTTAATACTTGTATTAAGTGCATCGTTATATCCTTATGTATATGTAGCATCAAGAGCATTCTTTATAAATCAATCTAATAATATAATTGAAGCTTCTAAAATTTTAGGAGGTAGTGAAAGAAGAACATTCTTTAAACTTATTTTACCATTAGCTCGTCCAGCATTTGTAGGTGGATTAATTTTAGTATTAATGGAAGTGTTAAATGATTATGGAGCTGCTAAATATTATGGCATAAATACATTTACAACGGGTATTTTTAGAGCTTGGTTTTCTTTAGAAGAACCAGAAACTGCTATATATTTATCTGCTATTTTAGTTACCATTATATTTATTTTAATTGTTATTGAAAAAAGACAACGTAAACGAATAGGGTACTTTAATTCTTCTAAGAATCATCAAAATTTAAAGAAGCATCCTATTAATAAACGAATTAAAGCATTGTTTTTTACAATTGTATTAGTTCCAGTTTTATGTGGTTTTATATTTCCTGTTTCACAATTAATTTATTGGGCTATTTTAACATATAAAGAAGTATTTACAACTGATTTTTTATTTGTTGCTTTTCAAAGTTTTACTCTTTCTTTAGTGTCAGCTTTTTTTGCAATTATTTTTGCTTTAGCTTTAATTTTTATGGCTAAATGGAATAAGTTATCTATAATTAACGCTATAACTAAAATAGGAACACTTGGTTATGCAATACCAGGAGCTGTAATTGCTGTAGGCGTTTTAATTCCTACTTTGTCATTAGATAAATGGTTAATTACTTTTTTTAAAAATAGTTTTGATTTAAAAATAGGCTTCATAATAAATGGAACAATTATAGCATTAGTATATGCTTATGTGGTAAGGTATATTGCCGTAGCATATAACCCAATTGAGGCAACCTCATTAAAAATGGGTAAATCTATATCTGAAGTTTCAAAAATGTTAGGAAAAAGTAATTTAAGTACTTTTTTCAAAATAGAGTTACCTTTATTGAAACCAGCTATATTGAGTGGATTTATTTTAGTTTTTGTTGATGTAATGAAAGAATTACCCTTAACCTTAATACTAAAACCTTATCAAATTAATACGTTAGCTGTAAAAGCATATGAATATGCAAGTGATGAGTTAGTTGCCGAGGCTTCATTACCTTCATTATTTATAGTATTAACAGGTGTATTACCAATTATATTTTTAAACAGATTAATATCTAAATCGAAATAATGAGTACTAAAATTTTAGAAATAAATAAATTAAGTAAATCATTTAATAATGGTAAAGTTATAGCTTTAAATAACGTTACATATTCTTTAGATAAAGGTAAGATAGTATCTATAGTAGGTGAGAGTGGTAGTGGAAAAACAACATTAATACGATTAATATCTGGACTTGAAATATTAAATGAAGGAGAAATAAAGTTAAATGATAAAATAGTTTCATCAAAATCAGTTTTTCTAGAACCAGAGAGCCGTAAAATAGGGATGGTATTTCAAGATTATGCCCTTTTTCCACATTTAACAGTTTTTCAAAATGTAGTGTATGGAATTTCAAAGAAATCAGATAAAAAAGAAAGAGTTTCTGAAGTTTTATCGTTGGTAGGCTTAGAAGGTATGAATACAAGGTATCCTCATGAACTTTCTGGAGGTCAGCAACAGAGAGTTGCTTTAGCAAGAGCATTAGCACCGAAACCAGAATTGTTAATTTTAGACGAGCCTTTTAGTAATTTAGATGTGGTATTAAGAAATCAATTAAGAAAAGATATACATCAAATATTAAAAAAAACGAATTGTACAGCAATCTTTGTAACTCATGATATAAAAGATGCAATAGCTATTTCAGATGAGATTATTGTATTACAAAAAGGAAAAGTACTAGAGCAGGGAAATACAAAAGATGTTTTTAAAGAATCAAAAAATGAGTATGTTAGATTATTATTAGATTCAATATAAAAAAATAAAAGCGGATATTTAATATATCCGCTTTTTGCTTTTAATCTCCATCATTATCAGTTCCTGTAATAATAATAGATAGTATGCTACGTACATCAGTGTGAAATAGTACAAGTAGTTCTTTCAAATTAACATGAAGCTTTTTAATATTTGTTTTATCTGTATTTACAGCTTCTTTTAATGGTTGTTTTATTGATTTTATAGTTTCTTTTATAGTCTTAATTTTATTTTTAATTTGGTTGTTTAAATCATCATTTTTTGTAATTGATTTTATGTAAGTAGACACTGAAGTTATTTTATCTGAAAATAATATTTCTTCTACTGAAGTTATATTGTTATATATTAAATTTAAAGAATTTCCAGTGTAAAAGTTTTCTACTATCTCAGGATTTGTATGTGAAGATTTTTCAAGCCCACCAGGTTTGCCAACTTTAGTAACTTTACAGTTATCTATAACATTGTACATACCATTATATAGTAAATTAAAGGAGCTTAATAACCCTTTCTCTTTATTGCTTTTAAAGTTTTTAGCATAATTATTCCCAGTAGAAGACCAAATAGAAGATACTTGTATTATATTGTTATGAAACTCATTTGTAATGAGTTTTAAATATCTAACTCTATTTATGTTTGCGCTATATTCTTTTAATAAATCAGTAGTATTCTGTTTTTTAAATACTAAATAATTTAAACCAGGTAAGTTTTTAGCTGCGCTTCCTAAATTTAAAATAGAAGACTTTGTAAAAGTACCTTCACTAATATTCTTTTCGATTGAAATATTATAAACAGGCCAAAAATTAATTTTACGATTCATAAAATTACTTTTTGCTTGTCCAATGTTAAAAACATACATTTTAGCATAAAACTCAGTAATGTTTGTTAGTTTACTTCTAACATCTAATAAGTTATTTGTAGTTTGATCTTTTGAAAATTGCTCTACAGAATTTTTTAAAGCTATAGATTTTTCAAGTATTGTATTTAAATTAGGTAAAATAATTTGATCAGTGACTGAAGTAACAATTTCATGTTTATAATCAGGTGTTACTGTGTTCTCATTTGAGCACGATACATAAAAAAATAATATAATTGCAAGTAATAAAATTGCTTTTTTCATAAATATAATATTAAAGAGATTCAACAAAGCTTAAGAGTTCTTCTCTTTGTTGTTTTGATAATTTTTTAAATTCATTTTTTGATTTTTCAGCTTCACCACCATGCCACAAAATAGCTTCTTCAATATTCCTAGCTCTTCCATCATGTAATAAAAATGTGTGTTTATTTACGGTATTTATCAGTCCAATACCCCATAATGGCTGTGTTCTCCATTCTTTTCCATTCGCTAAAAAATCAGGTCTATTATCAGCTAATCCTTCTCCCATATCATGTAATAAAAAATCAGAATAAGGTTTAATATTTTTATTTTCTAATAAAGGGTTAAAACTATAGCTACCAGTTTTAAAGTTAGTTGAATGACAACTAATACATTTTAAGTTATTAAAAGTAGCTTTTCCGTTTAAAACATTTTGTTCTTTATAATTTCGCCTTTTAGGAACAGCTAAAGAAGTTTGATATAATAAAACTCTATCCATTTGTTTTTCTGTAACTTCAGGATTTCCGCCATTTGGAGCATCATAACAACCTTTTTGAGGGGATGGACAAGGGTTATCGTTAAAAATTGAAGTTGTTAAACCTAGATCACCAAAAAAAGCACCAGCAATTTGTTGTTTTAAAGAAGGTTGATTTGCTTTCCACCCAAATTTACCTAAAGATGTTTTATTATCAATCGCATTCCAAACCCAATTTGCCTTACCGGATATACCATCGTTGTTAGTATCAAATTCATCTTCATTTTTTAATATTTCATTATCAGGCAGTGCATCTATTAATCCTAACCCTATTGTTTGTTGGCCAATTCTAGGG
Organism: Tenacibaculum sp.; assembly: GCA_042093175.1. Classification (GTDB taxonomy): domain Bacteria; phylum Bacteroidota; class Bacteroidia; order Flavobacteriales; family Flavobacteriaceae; genus Polaribacter. The sequence goes on from JBELFC010000020.1 coordinate 29,771, forward strand.
GAAATTAACACACCGGTTAATGATCCAAAATTTTCATTTATAATTGAATAGCTAGGTTTTCTTAATTGATATTTAGTTCCATCGGGATATGTTTCTTCGATATAAGTATATGTAACATTAATATCAGCCTCTTTTTTAATATTTAAATTTGCATGATTTTGTAATTGATCTCCATAATTAGGAACAGGCAAAGGTCCTCCATGAGAGTTTTTTCCAGGAATACTTAAGCGAATTAAAAAACCTTTTGATCCTATATTAGAAGGCTCAAATGGTTTCCCTCTACCATCTTTAAAATGACAACTAGCACATGCTCTAGAGTTAAATGTTGGTCCTAAGCCATCTAAACCAGTTGTAGAAGCTGGGGCTGAAACCCATGATTGATTAAATAATGAATTACCAGAAGCAAAACGAATTTTATCAGTTCTGTTTAATCCAGGAATTTCTTTTCCAAAAGAATTATTATTTGTTGTAGCAACACTTAAGTTATCAGTTAAATTTTCTTCTCCTTGCTCATATTGATTTACTGGTAGATATTCATTAGATAAATTATCTTTAGAACATGATGAAAAGAAGAATCCTATACAGAAAATGCAAAGTAATTTGATTCTTATATTCTTCTTTACTCTTATGTATTTCATTTTTTAAATATGACTTTATAATTTAATATGAATTAAAATAAAGAAGAAAAAGACCTAAGTTAATAGACCTTTTTCTTTTTGATTATTAAAAAGATGATTATTGAACTGGAGCCCCTATTTTAACAGCTACTTCACTAATATTTCCTCCAAGATCTTTTAATGATTGACCTGCAGCAACAATAGTTCCTGGATTAGAAGTAGATTCTTCTAATAGCAATAAATCAAAAGGTTTTTTATTGTTAGCTTTCGTATCAATATCATTAATTTTTGACATCATTTGATCTGTAGCATCTTTAAACTTTTTTGCTATTGCGTTATCTTGTTGATTAATTAAATCATAAACAGATGCACCTGAAATAGTTCCGTATTTTCCAAAAAGAACATTAATAATTCCTTGGGCATTTGTAACTACATCTCTATGCGTATTGTCAGAAAAACAAGAATGTTCATCTTCTTGTCCAGATTGATCTATTCCGTCTGTTAAATCAACAGGTTTTAACATTCTCTCTTCTGATAATTCTTCATTAGCTAAAAAGAATGGACCAGAAATAATATTTTTTAATGCATCTTTTTCAGATAAAGCCATGAATACTTTGTAGTATTCACCTCCTGTTGCCCATGTATCTACTAATTTTTTTAAATCCTTAACTAAAATAGAAGTAACTACGTTTAAATACGTTTTTCTTCTCTCTTTTTTAGAATCAGTAGTGTAATCCGTAACAGATCTTTGTCCTGCTTTCAGGTCTTTAGGATTTGTTTCGTCTTGTCCCCATAAAAGAAATTCGATAGCGTGCCACCCTGTAGAAATTGATTTATCATTCTCTTTTTCATTTTTACCAATTAAAAAAGCTTCTGTTATAGCATCAGTTCCAGCAATAACTCCACCACTATAAGC
>JBELFC010000021.1:0-36134 GCA_042093175.1 Tenacibaculum sp.
GTTGTTGGTAAAAATATTGTTTTAGATTCTGATATAGATAAATTTAAACAAGAAGTAAAACTTCGTAGTGAAGGTAAAATTACAATTACTGATTGTGAGATGTTAGAAGAATTAATGCAGCAAAAACTATTAGCTCACCACGCTGTTATTGATAGTATAACAGTTGCTCAAAGTGAAGTAGATAGTAGAGTAAACCGTAGTATTGCTTTTTTTACTAACGAATATGGAAGTGAAAAAAAGGTAGTTGAAGCTTATGGTTTTAACGATATTGAAGATTTAAAAAGAGAGTTGTCTAAGGTTCAGAGAGAGAATACTTTAATTGAGAAAGAGCAACAGAAAATAACAGAAAAAATTGATGTAACTCCAGAAGAAGTACGTGTGTATTTTAATGGTTTAAAAGAAAAAAATGAATTACCAGAAATTCCAGCAGAAGTAGGTTTAGCTCAACTGGTTTTATATGCTGAAGCAACAAAAGAGGAAAGCGATAGAGTTGTTGAGAAATTAAACAAAATAAAAAAAGAAGTTGAAGCTGGTTCTAGTTTTAAATTAAAAGCTATTATTAATTCTGATGACCCTAGTGTAACTCGTAATCAAGGTAATATGGGAGTTATAACTAAAGAAACTCAATTTATTAAAGAGTTTAAAGAAGTAGCTTTTTCTTTAGATGAGGGGCAAATTTCAGAGCCTTTTAAAACTATTTTTGGATATCATATTATTCAATTACATAAGATAAAAGGTAAAGGTAGAGAAGTATCTCATATTTTAATGCAACCAGAAATTTCTGATGAAAAATTAAAGGAAACAAAAGATGAGATTGAAAGAATTGTAGCTGAAGTAAAAGAAGGTAAGATTACTTTTGATGAGGCTGTAAAAAAATATTCTGAAGATGAAGATACGAAAAATAGCGGAGGTTTATTAGTTAATCCATACACACAAGAACCAACATTTGAATTAACAAGAATGCCACCAGATTTATTTGCTAGAATTAGTGAGTTAAAGCAAGGTGAATTATCTGATGTTTTTTACGATGAAACTAGAGGTGGAGAAAAAATGTATAAGGTTATCTTTATAAAAAATAGAACTGATACTCATAAAGCTGATATTGTTGAAGATTATGTTAGAATGCAACAATTTGCTTTAGCTAAGAAAAAAGAAGAGACAGTAACTAAATGGTCAAAAGAAAAAATACAAGAAACCTATATTAAATTAGGGAATGAGTATAAAAAATGTACATTTAAAAAAGACTGGAAGAAAGAAAATAAATAATAAAATAATTCATAGATATCCGCTCAATAGTTTAAAGATGAAACCTTACTTTTGAGCGGATACTTATATAAAAACTATAGTAAAATGTCTGACGTAACTGCTGTAAATAATTTAGTTAAAAAATACACACAATTACAACAAGAAATTGGAAAGGTAATTATAGGACAGCAAGAAGCTGTTAACTTTACACTTTTATCTGTTTTTTGTGGAGGACATTCACTATTAATTGGTGTTCCTGGATTAGCTAAAACTTTATTAGTAAATACAATTTCAGATGTATTAGGACTTAACTTTAAAAGAATTCAGTTTACACCAGATTTAATGCCTTCTGATATTTTAGGAAGCGAAATTTTAGATGAGAATCGTCAATTTAAGTTTATAAAAGGACCAATTTTCTCGAATATAATCTTAGCAGACGAGATTAATAGAACACCTCCTAAAACTCAAGCAGCTTTATTAGAAGCTATGCAAGAACGTTCAGTAACAGTTGCTGGACAGCATTATAAATTAGATTTACCTTTTTTTGTGTTGGCAACTCAAAATCCAATAGAACAAGAAGGTACATATCCATTACCAGAAGCACAGCTAGACAGGTTTATGTTTTCTATTAACTTAGAATACCCAACTTTTGAAGAAGAGGTAGAGGTTGTGAAAAGCACTACATCTATAGTTAATCAAACAGTTAACTCAATTTTTTCTGCGAACGAAATAATTGAAGTTCAAAAGTTAATTCGTAAAATTCCTGTAGCAGATAATGTTATTGAGTATGCTGTTGGATTAGTAGGTAAAACAAGACCTAAATCTGAGAAAGCCACAGATTTTGTAAAAAAATATATTGATTGGGGTGCTGGGCCACGTGCATCACAAAATTTAATTTTAGCAGCTAAAGCATACGCAGCTGTTTCTGGAAAATATTCACCAGATATTGAAGATGTACAGGCAGTTGCTGTTCCGATTCTTGCTCATAGAATGGTAAAAAACTATAAAGCAGAAGCTGAAGGTATTACCATTAAAGATATTATTACTTCGTTGTTTTAGGTAATTTAAAACTACTTATTGTTTTTATAGATTTTGTATTAGTGTTGTTTTCATTATTATGAATTACTTGTTATAAAAAAGTATTAATTTTTTAAATTAATACTATCTTGTAAACTGATTTTAAATTAATATCTTAACGTTTAATCAGTTTACACTATGTCAATTAATTATCCTTTTGGATTACCACTTAAACATAATTTTGCAGAATTTGTTTATTACCAAGGTCTATTTTTACCTCATGAAATTGAAAAGATAATTAGTTTTTGGAGTGATGAATCAACTATCAAAGCGACTATAAGTGGAGATGATAAATATAATGATGACTTACGAAAAAGTTCGGTTATGTTTATAGATAATATCCCTGAAAATGATTGGATATATAGTAAGTTAGCTTCCTTAGCTATCAATACTAATAATGAAAGATATTGGTTTGATTTACTTGGGTTTCATCAAGAGTTGCAACTTACCAGGTATTCGGAAGGAGATTTTTTTGATTGGCATTTAGATTTTGGAGCAGGCGAAATTTCTGCAAGAAAGTTAAGTATGACTATCCAATTATCTGATCCAAATGATTATGAAGGTGGTGATTTAGAATTTATGGTTAATAAAGAAATAGTTACTGCTCCAAGAGAAAAAGGAACTATTGTAATATTTCCATCATTTATTATGCATAGAGTTACACCAATAACAAAAGGAACACGACAATCTATTGTTGGCTGGGTATCTGGACCACCATTTAGATAACACAAAAGAAAAAATAAGTAAACACTATGACTACAGAAGTTAGACAAATAAATTCCTCTGATGTTTTACCTATTCGGCATAAAGTTATGTGGCCTAATATGCCAATAGCGTATGTTAAATTAGAAGGAGATATGAATGCAAGGCATTTTGGTTTATTTGTAAATGGTAAAATAACCTCAATAATATCATTGTTTACTAAGAATGATGAAGTTCAATTTAGAAAATTTGCAACATTAATTGAATATCAAGGATTAGGACATGGTACAGTTTTATTAAAAAACATTATAAATGTTATTAAAAAAGAAGGAGCTAAAAGAATATGGTGTAATGCTCGAGTTGAAAAAGAAAAATTTTATAAAAAATTTGATTTAAAAGCTACAACTAATAAATTTAACAAAGGAGGAATAGAGTATGTGATTATGGAAAATATTATAGATTAAGAGCTATTTACTAATTAAAGAAAACATACTATTTAAATGAATTATAAAGGAATTCTATTTTTAAAAAATTTGCATCTTGTTATTTCTTTATTGATTGTAGTACCAACTGCAATTATTTATGGAACACCGTTAATGTTATCTACCAATTTAAACATAGAAGTAAGTACGATAGATCTTTCTAATTTACTTAAAGCAATTATGTGTTTATATATCGGGATTTCTTGTATTTGGTTAATAGGTATTATTAAAGAAAAATACTGGAAAAGTGCTACACAACTAAATATTTTATTTATGTTGACTCTTGCTTCAGGAAGAATATTAAGCATTATTATAGATGGCATTCCAACAAATGGATATGTTTTTGGAGTTATAGCTGAGCTTGTTATTGGGTTGTTTTCAGTTTACCAATTAAGAAAGTACAGTTAACAAGATATTGGGTGAATTTTCACTAGTTAGTTTTAGACTATTGAAAACTCATCAATAAAATTTGAAATAAAATCTTGTATATATTTTTTTGAAGTATCGGCCTTTCTAGTTACTAAATAATGATTCCTTTTTAACCCGTTTTTTTCTATTTTTCTAAAAACAATATCATTGGGAATTTTAAATGATTTTAATGTCCATTTTGGAAGGCACATTATTCCAAAGTTAGCTTCAACCATTTTTAAAGCAACTTCTGTAAGTGGTATGGCAGAAATTTTAGTAGGAGTTACCTTATTGATTTTTAATAATTTTTCATAAATTGATACAGTTTCTAAAGGATAAGAATGTATTATTAAATGTACATTTGAAAAATCACTTACAGTAAGATAGTCTAACTTAGTTAGTTCATTTTCTTTGTGCATTATTGCAAAAATTTCATCTTCATAAATATCAATGCTAGTTAGTAAATTATTTTTAGGTTTAGAAGTAACTATGGCAATGTCAATTTCATTGGATAGTAATTTTGTAATTGGTTGATGCGTAGCTTCAAGAATTAAATCTAGATGAATATCTGGATATAAAATTCCCATTTTTTGGATAAATTGTGGTAAAGATTGATAAAATGAATAACATTCAGTACTTATTTTAATAGTACCTATAGAACCTGCTCTTATGTTTTCAATATTTTTGAAACTAGAGTCTATGCTTTTTAAAATTGAATCCCCTAAGTTGTATAGTTCAATACCTTCCTCAGTTAATGACCATTTGTTTCTGGTACGATGAAATACCTTAAAACCTAGTTGTTCTTCTAAATCTTTAAGTTGTTGACTTAAGGCAGATTGTGTTAAGAATAATTTTTCAGTTGAATTAGCAATGCTTCCTTCTTCAGCTATAGTTTTAATCAATCTAAAATACTTTATTTCCATAAAATCAAAGTTACAATAATATGAATATAGTTTAATTGAAAAGAAATCAATCATAGATGCATAAAGCTCAATTTAATTATTTAATAGTGAACAAGTGTGGTTATATATTTGAAAATATAAATTTAAGAAATGATTACTTGTTATTTAAAATATGTTATAAATCCATTTAAAGTTAAAGAGTTTGAAGAGTATGCAAAAATGTGGATTCCTTTAGTAGTAAAATTTGGAGGGATACACCACGGGTATTTTTTACCACATGAAAGTGCAAATAACATTGCGGTAGCTTTATTTAGTTTTAAATCACTTTCAATGTATGAAAAATATAGAATAGATAGTGAAACAGATATAGCCAGTATAAAGGCTTATGAATTTGCAAATAAAGGACAATTCATTATCAGTTATGAACGAAATTTTTTAAAACCAATATTAAATGAAACTTATGAAAAAACAAATTGAATTTTACGAAAACAAATTGAATTACGAAATGGACCCTTCAGATTTGTATGAAGCTTTTGAAAAAAATGCAAATTATATAGCTTTAGATACAAGACAAAAGTTTGGGTATGATAAAGAGCATATTCCTACAGCTATAAATATTCCGCATAGAGAAATGACAGAAGAAAGTACTAAAAGCTTAGATAAAACTAAAACTTATGTTTGCTATTGTGATGGAATTGGATGTAATGCATCTACAAAAGGAGCTTTAAAAATGACTAAATTAGGATTTAAAGTAAAAGAGCTTATGGGAGGAATTGAGTGGTGGAAATTTGATGGATACGCAACAAATGGTACAAAACCTACAAAAGGTTCGGAATTTGAGTGTGCTTGTTAAAAACAAAAAGAATGAATATACGCTTTATTCAAAAAAAAGATATAAAAGAATTAATGGAACTGTGTAGGTTACATGCTATTTATGAAAAATCAGATTTTAATAGTAAAGGTAAAGAAAAGTTGTTCTTAAAATGTTTTTTTAAAAAGCCTTTAATTGTTAGCTGTTTGGTAGTAGAAGATCATAATGAAATAGTTGGATACTCTACATTTATGAAACAATTCTCTACTTGGGATGCAGAATTTTATATGTATTTAGATTGTTTGTTTTTAATGGAAAAAGTAAGAGGGAAAGGCATAGGAATTAAAATGATGAACAAGATAAAGACGCATGCAAAATCTGAAAATTGTACCAGTATACAATGGCAAACTCCAACGTTTAATACAGAAGCAATTCGGTTTTACCAAAAAGTAGGTGCTAAATATAAAACTAAAGAAAGGTTTTTATGGAGCGGCATTTAATGAATATAATTTTATGTTAGTAGAATAAAAAAAGTGACTGTCTTACAAGACAGTCACTTCTTATTATTAGTTTATGCTTACTAATTATTTTACTTCAAAATTATTAGAAGTACTTACTTTAGCACTTCTTGAATTTATAGCTGACTTAGTGTCTCCGTTAGAAACGATAGCAACAAAACTCATTTTACTAGAATCTTTGATTGTACTTGGTACACTTCCTTTAAATTCTTTCGTATAAACGTTATCTTTTACTGTTTCTTTAGAGTCAATTTCATCACCTAATACACTTGTAAAAGAATGTCTTAAAATATAGTTGTGTTTAAAATCAGCAATATCTGAAGCTCCACCATAATAACTTGTATAGTTTTTTTGACTTAATACAATACCATCTTCAAGAGCAAAAACAGTTAATTTTAGTTTCCCTGCATAAGTGTTTCCGAACTTAACACTAACTTTAAGGTTCATATCTGTACCATTTAAAGTAGATTCCATTTTAATACCTAAAACAGCATTGTCTTTTATTAAATTTAAAATCTCTGCAGTGTTTTGTGGTTCTGGGCTAGACCATAATTTTGCTCTATCAACATAAGCAGTAGGATATCCTTTAACATCAAAAGCTTTGGCTAATTCTTTTGAGTATTTATTCTCCATGTTATCACCAATATGAGCAGCAATAGGAATCATGTTGCTTGTTTTATCACTTACTAGTTTTAATGCATGTGAAACTCTTGGGCACCAACCGCACCAAGCACCTGTGTAATCTTCAACTACAACATTCTTTTGAAAAGTAGCTCCTTTAGCTTCACAAGTTAAGTTAAGCTTGTTTTTACTTGCTACATTTTTGTATATAGCTTTTACTTCATATGCTTTAGCAGTTGTAGGTTTAAATGAATCACCACTAATTTTATCACCATTTACATAAATAGTTGCACTTGTTGTAACATTTATACCTCCGTTAGCAATAACAGTAAATTTTACAACCTCTCCAGTAAAAATAATATCACCGTCTTTGTCTTTTTTTATTTCTACACTTTTTACAGTTTCTTCATTACCAGGGTCGGCATCAGAAGAAGCTGAACACGACATAAAAAGTGTTAAAGTTAAAGCGCAAACAATAGAGCTTAAAAATAATTTTGTTGTTTTCATAATTTATATAGTTCTTAATTTGTTGACTATAAAACAACAAAAAACTAATTTACCCTACATTTTTTTTGCGTTTTTTTTGACAACTATATTTTTTTTTAGTTAAAAATTTAAACTTAACCGAAATAATTAACATACTTTCACACTTTTTTACTCTAAATATTAAATTTTTTGTAGGGAAAACATCTTTCTTTTTGTTACATAATAGATGTAAACATAATGTTAAATGAAAAACTTAAAAATGAAAAAAATTCTTTTATTCAGCTTATTATTAACTACTATAATAAGTTATTCACAAAAAACTGTACCAAACAAGAGACTTCATAATTTAAAAGGGACTTCTGTTAATATTTCTGATGAAATTTCGAAAGACAAAATAACTATTCTTAGTTTTTGGGCTACTTGGTGTGTACCTTGTTTAAATGAGTTAGATGCAATTAATGATGTATATGACGAATGGCAAGAGGAAACAAATGTAGAATTAATAGCTATTTCAACCGATGATTCTAGATCTCAAAAAAGAGTAAAAGCTTTAGCAAATGGAAAAGCTTGGGATTATAAAATTCTTTTAGATAAAAATCAAGAATTACAAAGAGCTTTAAATATCAATACTGTGCCTGAGTTGTTAGTTGTAAAGAATAATAAAATTATATACAGGCATTCTGGCTATTCACCTGGGTTTGAAGATGAACTTTATGAAATAATTAAAAAGAATGTAGATTAAGATCATGAAAAACAACCTACTAACACTTTGCTTTGTTTTGTTTAGCTTTTTATTAAATGCTCAAGAAAACGATTACTTATCAATAGGGTTTGAATCTAACTCACAATATTATATGGATGATTCAAAAACTGGGGATTTTGTTGCTCCAAATAGATTTAGATCTAATAATTATTTAACTGTTGAATATGGATATAAAAATTTTTATGCAGGACTTCAGGTAGAAAGTTATTCACCAATGGCTTTGTTGAATTATTATCCAGGTTTTGAAAAAACTAATTTAGGTCTTTATTATGCTGGTTATAAATCAGAAAAAATAAATCTTACAGTTGGTCATTTTTATGAACAATTTGGAAGTGGATTGATTTTTAGAACATGGGAGAATAGACAATTAGGGATTAACAATGCTTTAAGGGGAGCTCGTGTAAAATATTTCCCAACAGATTATATTGATGTAACAGCTATTTTTGGACAACAGAGAGCTGGGTTTAAATATTCAGATGGGACAGTTTTTGGATTTGATTCTAATATAGATTTATCACAATTATTGAGTTTTGAAAATTCTAATTTGGTTTTCGGAGTTAGTTATCTTGGAAGAAACCAAAAGAATGAAATTTTGACACCTAAATTTAATTCATTAACAAATAGCTTTTCTGGGAGAGTAGATTTTTCTTCAGGTAATTTCTATTCTAATGTTGAATATGTAACGAAAGGAGAAGATGCTATTTATGTTTTTGGAAATGTAAGAAATGCTAAAAAAGGAAATTCATTTTTATTAAACTTAGGATATGCTAAAAAAGGTTTAGGTATTGATGTTACTTTAAGAAGAATGGAAAATGCTAACTTCTATTCAGAAAGAGATGCGGTAAAGGAAAATTTTAATCAAAATATTATAAATTATATTCCTGGGCTTACTAAACAACATGATTATCTGTTAACGAATATATATGTATATCAAGCGCAACCTCAAATTTCTTTTATAGATCCTACTTTAGTTAAGTTAGGAGAAATAGGAGGGCAAATGGATTTGTATTATAAAATAAAGAAGAAAACTCTTTTAGGAGGTAAGTACGGAACAAAAATAGCTATAAATGCTTCTTATTGGGCAGGATTAAAGGGAGATGTAGATTTTAACAATTTTGATTATGATACTTCTCTTTTAGGTTTTGGTGAAAAATATTTTTCTGAGGTTAGTTTAGAAGTTCGTAAAAAGTGGTCAAAAAAATGGAGTAGTATTTTTTATTATGTAAATCAATATTATAATAAGCGTTTTATAGAAGAGCAGGCTGGTGAAGTGAGAGCTGATATTTTAGTTGGTGAGTCAACATTTAAAATAGGAAATGGAAAATCTATTCGTTTTGAAGCTCAACATTTATGGACTAAAGATGATAGAAAGAATTGGACTGGAGGTACTGTAGAGTTTAATACTTCATCAAATTTAGCTTTTTATGTTAGTGATATATATAATTATGGAAGTACAGATGTGTCTAAAAAAATCCATTATTATAATTTAGGAGGAAGTTATACATACAAATCACACAGGTTTGCTTTAAATTATGGAAGACAACGAGGAGGTTTAGTTTGTGTAGGTGGAGTTTGTAGAAACGTTCCTGAAAGTACGGGAGTTACTGTAAACATAAGTATGAGTTTCTAATTATAAAAATGTTTTATAAAATTAAGAAGGCTACCTATAAGGTAGCCTTTTTGTATAATTATAAAAATGTTATTACTCTCCAAAGGGATTATCTATAGAAAGCATTGGTTTTGTAAACCATTTAGGACCACTTTCAGTTATATAAATATGATCTTCATGTCGAATTCCAAACTCTCCAGGAATACAAATCATAGGTTCATTACTAAAGCACATTCCTGGTTCTAAGATAGTTGAATCGTTACTAACAATATATGGCCATTCATGAATATCTAGACCAATTCCATGTCCCGTTCTATGTGGAAGTCCAGGTAACTTGTAATTTGGACCTAATTTATTATTTTCTAACAAAGCTCTGGAAGCTTTGTCAATAGAAGCGCAAGAATTACCAATTTGAGCGGCATTAAAAGCTGCTAGTTGAGTTTCTTTTTCAATATTCCATATTTCACGCTGTTTGTTAGTAGGAGTACCAAAAGCATATGTTCTAGTAATGTCTGAAATGTAATCATGTAATTGGCATCCAGTATCCACTAAAACAATTTCATTTTCTTCTAAATCTTTCGGCGTTTTTACGCCATGTGGAAAAGAAGAGTCTACACCAAAAAGAACGATACAAAAATAAGAACCAGATGGTATGCCGAAGCGCTTATGTGCCTCATGGATAAACTCTGTAACTTCTTTAGTACTGATTCCTATATGTAAAATTCGTGCAGTTGCTTTTTGAACTTCTAAAGTTATATCCATTGCACGTTGAATAATAGCTATTTCGGCTTTAGATTTTACCATTCTACAAGAAGCAGTAATAGTTTTAGCATCTTCAAAATTGTAACTTGTTGTAAGTTTAGAAATACCATTAGAAACAAAAAAAGGAGTAGCTTCGTCTATAAAAACTGTTCCACTGTTAATATTTCTTTTTTCCAATAAAGTTATAAATAGCTCATATGGGCTTTCATGTTCCTCCCAGCATTGTACTTTTCCTTGAATAAGCATAAAGTCTAGAATAGTACCTTCTTCAAATTTAGGAGCTATATATTCTATATCTCCATTTGAAAATAAAATAGCACCTACCATACGTTCACTAGAGTTCCATTTAGTACCAGTGAAATAAAATAAGTTAGTTCCAGCATGTAAATACATGGCTTGGGCATTCAGCTTCTTTAATAAGCTTGAAGCTTTTTGTATACGTTGTTGAAATTCTTCCTTTTGTATTGGTTGAATATCATTAATATTGGGTTTTATTTTTGCTAATTCTTCAGCTATAGTTGAACCTCCAATTCCAATCATTTGGTTTATTGTTTAATTGTTGTATAATTTATAAATCTGTGTTTTTTCACCTAGCCAACTTTGAAGTTTAGCATACATTTTATCTTGATCTTTTTTAGAAAAATGTTTAATTCTAGTGCTATGATCTGAGTTAGCTAAAACCATTTTAAGGGCATCAACTTCTGGTTTTGGAGTTGGTGCACATGCTCCCCAAGGGTCGTATGCTCCATAAATATATAAAATATTATTACCTTTATTTTCAACATAGTTTCTAACATCCTTAATATATTTTGAATTGTAGGTTAAATCTACATTTTTAGGAGCAAATCTTTTGTTAGAGGTGCTTGTAACAACTTTTAGTAAATCTTTTACAGGGGTAAAATCAAATCCATAATATCCTAATTCTCTCATGTGCTGATAAAATGAAGGAAGATATTTCTTATAACCTTTATCTGAATAAAATCCAATACCCACTGCTTTATGTATGTAGTTTACTAAATCTTTAATAGGTGCATCAATTGAAGGGATTTCCTCACAGTTACCACCTCTCCACTGCCAGAAAGAAAAAGGAAATTCTAAAACGGCATACTCTAAAGCTTCTTCATGAGGAACTTCATTAAAATTTAATTTGTTTTTAGTAGCAATTTCTTTGAAAGCATTAAGCGCTTCTATTCTATTTTTTAAAACTTTCCTTTGTAGTTTTTTAATTTTGTTTCTACATTCAGAACTTCCAACAGAGTTAATTAGGTTGTTAGTTCGTTGATCCTCTAATCCATTAATCATAGGAGCAACATATGGAACAGCAACATCAATATCGTTTGGATATTTTGATTTGTAAATTAACGTAGTTTCTCCTCCTTTACTAATTCCTGAAGAAATCCATTTGCCTTTGTACAAAGTTTTAAGTTTGGTAACAAGATTATGGTAATCTTCAATAGCATTATCGTTTGTTAAGTATTTCCATGGAAGAGGTTCTGGTCTTGATTTACCATACATTCGATACTCTACAATAATTTGATTTCCTTTAAATACTTTACTTATTTCACTAGTTCTATTATATGAAGCATAACCATCAGTGATTAAAACAGTAGGATTATCATAAGCACTATGTGAAACATATATATAATGCTTAAAAGTCCCTTCTGAAGGATTCTTAGGATTCAGGTTTTGATTTAAAATAACTCTATATGATTCACTAAAATGATCTTTACTTGCTATAGAATCAATTTCAGCTTTTGGAAATAAAGTTTGTAATTGAGTTTTAAAATTTTGAACTTTAATATCTTCTTTTGAAGATTTACATGCTAAACCAATAAAGGCTAAAAAAATGAATACAATTGTATTTCTAAGATGTTTCATAAAAAATAATTTATAACATAAAGATACTAGCTCTCAGAAATAGCTAGTGATACTATTTTAGCTATAGTTTGTATAATATTATTCTTTATTATGGTAATATTGAATGTAGTTTTTAAGAATTTAATACTTTTAGTATCATGAATGAAATTCTACAAATATCAGACACGTTTATTGAGGAAAATACAGTGTTTTTAGAGTTAGTAAACGAGTTAAAAAAAATGTTTTCTAGTAATGAGGTTTTGGTTCCTATGAGGCATCATCATGACTTCCCGAACCCGGAACTTAAATCAGATTCAACGTTGTTATTAATGCCTGCATGGAATCCAAGTAAAAACGCAGGTGTTAAAATAGTAACGGTAAGTCCAGAAAATGGACAGTTTAATATGCCATCAATACAAGGAACTTATATTTATTTAGATGCCATAAAGGGAAGTATAAAAGCTATTTTAGAAGCCAAGAGTTTAACGGTTAAAAGGACAGCAGCAGCTTCTGCTTTAGCGTCATCATTTCTGTCAAGAAAAGATTCTAAAAGTTTATTGATGATAGGTACTGGGGCATTATCTGTGAATTTGATTAAAGCGCACGCATCGGTACGCCCAATTGAAAAAGTTTATGTTTGGGGGCGTAATTATGAAAAAGCAATAAGAATTTGTGACCAATTAAAAGGGGAAAATTACATAAGTGTTCCTGTTAAAAATATAGAAGATAAAATTTCAGAAGTTGATGTCATATCTAGTGCAACATTATCTCCTAAGCCTTTGGTTTTAGGAAAATACTTAAAAGAAGGTCAGCATGTAGATTTGGTAGGTGCTTATAAAAAAGACACAAGAGAAGCTGATGATGAGGCGGTTAAAAAGTCATCAATTTTTGTAGATACTTATCAAGGAGGGTTAAAAGAAAGTGGAGATATATTAATTCCATTACAGAGAGGTATTCTAAAAGAAGAAGAGGTGAAGGCTGATTTATTTGAATTATGTACAGATAAAAAACAAGGTAGAATATCTTCAAGTGAAATTACTTTTTTCAAATCAGTAGGTCATGCGTTAGAAGATTTAACAGCTGCTAATTATTATTATAAAAAATATACCAATGAGTAAAACATATCAAAACATTTTAAAAAATACCGAATTTGCAGTGCCAGAAAATTGGATGCAAATTAAAACTATTGATATGCATACAGGAGGTGAACCTTTGCGGGTAATTGTTGATGGTTTTCCTGAATTGAAAGGGAATAATGTATTAGAATATAGACGTTATTGTAAAGATAATTATGATTATTTACGTACAGCATTGATGTTTGAACCTCGAGGACATGCCGATATGTACGGTTGTATTTTGTTACCACCTAATGATGATGATGGCGATTTTGGTGTGGTTTTTTTACATAATGAAGGATATTCTACTATGTGTGGACATGCTATTATTGCTATTTCAACATTAGCAATAGAAATGAATTGGATATTTGTAAAAGAAGGAGAAAATGTTTTAAAAATAGATGCTCCTTGCGGAAGAATAACATCTTATGCAAATGTTAAAAATGGAAAAGTAACTGGAGTGCGCTTTCATTGTGTTCCAAGCTTTGTTGTTGGTTTGGATAGAGAGGTGGTTTTAGACGGAATAGGACCAGTGACTTATGATTTAGCTTACGGTGGTGCATTTTACGCTTATGTTGATATGGCTAAAAATAATTTTGACTTTGATTTAACTCCAAAATCATATCGACAATTAATAGCAAAAGGAATGGAAATAAAGCATGCAGTGATGGAAGTTGATAAAGAAATATTACATCCATTTGAAAATGATTTAAGCTTTTTATACGGAACTATTTTTATAGATAATACGAAACAATCTTCAGGAGTTGATAGTAAAAACGTTTGCATTTTTGCTGAAGGTGAAGTAGATCGTTGTCCTACAGGTTCAGGAGTGTCAGGAAGGATGGCTATACATAGAAAAAGAAAAGAAATAGGGTTTGGTGATACTATGAGTATTGAAAGTATAACTGGTTCAGTATTTAAAGGATCAGTAGTTTCAGAAGAAGACTATGGAACTTTTAAAGCTGTAATTCCTCAAGTAGAAGGAAGTGCATATATAACTGGAAAACAAAATTTTATTATTGACCCTCAAGACCCTATGAAAAAAGGGTTTGTGTTTAGGTAACTTTTTGTTGAGTGTATTATTTTATGTAAAAAACCAACTAGTACCTACTAGTTGGTTTTTTATTTAATATATTCGTAAAGTGAAGATTAGTATAAAAGATAAAGTAGGAATCCCAAAATATAAACAAATCATAAAGTTTATTGAAGAGGCTATACTCAACGGTGTTTATAAAAAAGGGGATAAACTTCCTTCAATAGGAGAAACAAAAAAAGATCTTTTAGTTTCAAGAGATACAGTATTGTTGGCTTACGGTGATTTAAAAGCAAGAGGGATAGTACAATCAATACCAGGTAAGGGGTATTATATAAATAGTGAAAGTATTAATATTCGTCAAAAAATATTTTTACTTTTCGATGAGTTAAATGCTTTTAAAGAAGATTTATATAATTCCTTTTTAAACAAATTAGGAAATAATATTGAGGTAGATATTTTCTTTCATCATTTTAATTATGATGTTTTTCAAAAGCTAATTTTTGACAATATTGGAAAGTATAATTATTATGTTGTCATGCCTGCTAAGTTAAATAATCTTCAAAGTGTTTTAGGAAGATTGCCTAAAGACAAAATTTATATTCTAGATCAAACAAAAGAAGAAATTTCGGAGTACCCTACCATTTACCAGGATTTTGAAAAAGATATTTATAAAGGATTAACAGGGTGTAAACATTTACTTAAAAAGTATAACCAGTTAATTTTTCTTTTTGATAAAGAGAAACAACCTGACGGATTACTCTATGGTTTTCAAAAATTCTGTGATGATTATAATGTTAAAGGGAAGTGGATTAAAACTGTAAATGATTATGAAATTAACAAAGGAGAGGTATATATAATTCCTGATGATAGAAATTTAATAAGAATTATAAAAAAGTGTAAAGAAAGTCAATTTGAAATATCTAAAGATATTGGGGTTATTTCATATAATGATACATTATTGAAAGAGATTGTTGAAGGTGGTATAACAACTATATCTACAGATTTTGAAGGTATGGGAGAAAGATTAGCATCAATGATAACAAATAAAGAAAAAGTAAAAATAGCAAACCCTTATAATTTAATACTTAGAAAATCTTTATAAACCTTGGAGTTGAAAAATAATAATACAAATTTAATTCACCTAGAATTAGGTAATTCTAAAGCAAATATTTCATTGTGTAATGGAGGTGCTTTAACGAAGTTATTACTTAATGGAAAAGAAATAATTAATGATTTTTCAAAGGAAGAACCCTATCTTAAGTCGTATGCTTCAGCTGTTTTATTTCCTTTTGTGAATAGAATTTTTAAAGGTGAATATATTTATAAAAAAGAAAAGTATACGTTTGATAATAGTCATGGTTCAGAAGCCATACATGGATTGTTATATAATAAAAAGTTTACTGAAATCAAGAGGGAAACAACGGCTGATAACGTAAGTGTAAAGCTCCTATATATCAGTAATGAAAAAGTAACAGGATTTCCTTATAATTATTCAGTAGAACTTATATATATACTTTATAAAGATAAAATAACATTAGATGTTTATGTAAAAAATGAGGATGATAAATCTTTTCCTTTTACAATTGGATGGCATCCTTATTTTTATACAGAAAACAGAAAAGATAGTTTATTAAAGTTCGATAGTAAAAGCATAATAGTACACAATGAAAAAATGATACCAATTGCTATGAAAGATTTAGATGGTAAACAAAATTTTTTAATAGGTAATCAAAAACGAGATAATTGTTATGAACTTAGAAATGGAAAGGCATCCTTAATAACATCCAATTATAGTATAGATGTTAAATCGTCCAATACCAATAATTTTTTACAAGTGTATACTTCAGAAATAGAAAATTATATTGCTATTGAACCTGTAACAGGAATTGCAAATAGTTTTAATAACAAAATAGGTTTAAAAGAACTCAGTTCACAAGAAACATTTAATATTAAATGGACAATTCAATTACAGAATGGTTAAAAAAATAAATATAATATTAGTTTTATCTATTGTGTTGTTTAGCTGTAAACAAAACAGTAAGAATGGAAAGGAAATAAAGTTAAATGAGTATTCAAATATTCTTGATTATACTTTTTCGCCTCAAGAAAAGTTTGATAAAAAAGGATTAGTTTTTTCTGATCAAGGGGCATGGTTTGGATATAGTTTTCATGAAAGCGTAGGTGAGTCAATAGGTTTTTCTGGCCCTTTTTTAATGACACAACAAAATGGTGTTTGGCTAACTACTTCATTTGTAGATTTAAGTATTATTGAAAAAAATGATTTTCCCATTGCATTACAAAAAATAAATTCAAAAAGCTATGCTAGTCACTTAGAACAAGATTATAAAAATAAGAATCTTGAAATTTCTCAAAAACTAGTGTATAAAAATGGTCATACGGCACTTATTAAAACTTCGATAAAAAACACCTCAAATAAAAATATTAAACTAGAACTTATTTGGGGGCATTCTCCAGTTTTTGTAAATGGATTGTCTTTTGAATTAAAAGATGAAATTTTAAAAATTAATTCAGTAAAATCTAAAGCAAAAGGTTATTTGAAATTTCCTGATAAGGTTATTGTAAAATTAGTTGATAGTTTACATTATCAGGCAAAAAATGTAGTGAGTATAAAGCCAAAAGAGGTGAAAGAATATAGTATTTCTCAAACATTTATTTTTCCTGAATATAATTGGAATAATGAACTAAAGTCAATTAAAAAAATAGACTTCGATTCTATATTAATAGAAAGGAAAAGCGAGAAATTAAAGGAGTTAAAAAGCTTAATTGGTAACAAGAAAACAACTTTTAAGGAAGATAAATATACTCAAGTTTTAGCAAAAGCGCAGTTAACATTACAAAATAATTGGCGTATACCTGCTGGTGAAATAAAGCATGAAGGATTGTTTCCTAGTTATCACTACAAGTGGTTTAATGGATTTTGGTCTTGGGATTCATGGAAGCATGCAGTAGGACTTTCATATTACAATACTGAACTAGCTAAAAAACAAATAAAATTAATGTTTGATTTTCAAAATGATGATGGATTTGTAGCTGACTGCGTATATAGAGATACACTTATAGAAAAACATAATTATAGAGATACAAAACCACCATTAGCTGCTTGGGCTGTTGTAAAGATATACGAAAAAGAAAAGGATATAGCGTTTGTAAAAGAAATGTATCCAAAACTTAAAAAATACCACGAATGGTGGTACAAGAAAAGAGATCATGATCAAGATGGACTTTGCGAGTATGGTTCAACTGATGGTTCATTAATAGCAGCGAAATGGGAAAGTGGAATGGATAATGCAATTCGGTTTGATAACTCAAAAATTCTTAAAAATTCTGAAGGAGCTTATTCTTTAAATCAAGAAAGTGTTGATTTAAATGCTTACTTATATGCTGAAAAAAAATATTTAGCATTACTAGCAAAAATTAGTAAAAAAGAAGATGATAGAGCGATTTTTTTAAAAGAGGCTGAACAGTTAAAAGCGATGATACAGCAACAGTTTTATGATAAAAAAGAAGGATGGTTTTATGACACTAGTATTGATGGTGAAAAGTTTATAAAAGGTGAAGGAAGTGAAGGTTGGACTCCGCTTTGGGCTAAAGTAGCATCGCAAAAACAAGCAGAAAAGGTGAAAAATAAAATGATGAATCCTGCAAAATTTTATACAAAAGTACCATTTCAAACTATGAGTGCAGACCATGAAAAATTTAATCCTTTAAAAGGGTATTGGAGAGGACCTAATTGGTTAGATCAAGCTTATTTTGGAGTAAAAGGGCTTCATAATTATGGATTTATAAATGAAGCTAATAAGGCAACAAAGCAAATTTTAGAAGGAGCAAATGGTGTTTTAGAAAAAGGTAAATCCATAAGAGAAAACTATCATCCAATTACTGGAAAAGGATTGAATGCTCAAAATTTTAGTTGGAGTGCAGCACATATTATAATGTTATTACAAAAAGATTAAAATGAATTACACAGAAATAAAAATTAACAAAAAAGAAGCTGAAAAAATTTTATTTGACCTCTTTAATATAGAAGGGGAAGTTTCAGAGTTACCGGGGGAAGTTGATTTTAATTTTAGGATAAAAATTAAAAATGAAGAAGGGTATATTTTAAAGATCTCTCGTTTAAATGAAGATGTTGGTTATTTAGATTTTCAGCAATCATTATTACGTTTTATAGAAAAAAAAGGGGGTGATTTAGTAGTGCCTAAAGTTATAACAGATAAAAAAGGAAGAGTTGTTTCTGAAATTATTGATGAAAACGGAAATATAAGAAAAGTACGCTTGTTAACATGGATTTCAGGTAGAGTTTGGAGTGGTGTAAATCCTCAATTAAATGATTTACGTTTTAGTTTAGGAAAACAGTGTGGTATATTAACTAAAGCTTTACAAGGGTTTGATCATACAGAAGCTCACCGTAATTTTGAATGGGATGTTGCTCAGTCTTTATGGACAAAAGAGTATCTCAATTTATTTTCTTCTGAAGAAAAGAAAATTTTATCTTTTTTTCAAGAACGATTTGAAATCAGTAAAGAGTCGTATGATATGCTTAGAAAAGCTGTAGTTCATAATGATGCAAATGATAATAATGTAATTGTTTCGGAAAGTTTGATTGCTCCAAAAGTAAAGGCTGCAATTGACTATGGTGATGCTATTTATACTCAGGTTATAAATGATTTAGCTATTACCTGTGCATATGCTATTATGCATCATAATAATCCTTTAGATGCTTCTTTACCAATAATAAAAGGATATCATCTTGAATTTCCTTTAGAAGAAATAGAATTAAAACACTTATACAACGCTATTGCTATGCGATTAGTAATTTCAGTTACTAAATCGGCTATTAATAAGGAAAAGGAACCTGACAATACGTACTTGTTAATCTCTGAAAAACCAGCTTGGGAGGTTTTAAAAAAATGGAGAAACATTTCAGCAGAGTTTGCAGAATATTCATTTAGAGAAGCTTGTGGATATAAAGCACACCCTAATCAAGAAGTATTTGAAAAGTGGGTAGAAGAAGAAGAAATAACATTCACCGATGTATTTCCTACAATAAAAAAGGAAATCATTTATCCATTAGATTTAAGTGTTGAAAGTTTATGGTTAGGTCATAGTTCAGAATTTAATGATTTAGAACTGTTTCAATTTAAAATTAATCAATTACAAAAAAGCCAACAAGAAAAGTTAATAGCAGGAGGATATTTAGAAGCTAGGTCATTATATACTTCAGAAGATTTTAGTGTTATTGGAAATAGCGGAAGAGAAGAGAGAACAATTCATTTAGGGATTGATTTTTGGTTGCCTTCAAAAACACCAGTACATGTTCCTATTGATGGTGTTATTGTTACCGTAACAAACAATAATAAGTTTAAAGAATATGGAGGTTTAATTATTGTAAAACATAAAGAAAATAATATTGAATTCTATACCCTGTATGGTCATTTATCAATGGATAGTTTAGAAGGTGCTAAAGTTGGTAATCCTGTTAAAAAAGGAGACTGTATAGGGTTTTTAGGAAATTCAGAGGAAAACGGAAGTTGGGCTTCACATTTACATTTTCAAGTATTATTATCAATGCTACACTTTGAAAATGATTTTCCGGGAGTAGCTTTACATTCAGAAGTTGAAGTATGGAAAAGTATTTGCCCTGATCCAAATTTATTATTTAAGTCTGAAGTTTTAAATAATCTACAAACGAAGAGCAACCAAGAAATAATTAAGTATAGAAAACTACACTTAGGTAAGAGTCTTAGTTTACAATATAAAGTGCCTGTAAAAATGGTACGAGGTCAAGGAATATATTTAATTGATCAGTTTGGAAATAAATACATTGATACGGTTAATAACGTAGCACATGTAGGTCATGAACATAAGCAGGTTGTAAAAGCTGGCCAACAACAAATGGCATTACTAAATACGAACTCTAGGTATTTACATGAGAATATAAATCAACTAGCAAAAGAATTAATAGAAACACTACCAGAAGAATTAAATGTTTTGCATTTTGTTAATTCAGGTTCTGAAGCCAATGAGTTGGCAATTAGAATGGTAAAAGCAAATACAGGGCAACGTGACATAATTGCTTCTGAAGTTGGGTATCATGGAAATGCAAATATGTGCATAGATATTTCTTCGTATAAATTTGATGGTAAAGGAGGATCAGGTGCACCTGAACATACACATATTATACCATTACCAGATACTTTTAGAGGGAAATATACAGACAAGGATGCTACCAATAAATATGCAAAAGAAGTATTAAAACAGATAGTCAAAATAAAAGAGAAAGGTAGAAACGTAGGGGCTTTTATAATTGAACCTATTATTTCTTGTGGTGGACAAGTAGAATTACCAGAAGGTTTTCTAACTAAGGTATATGAATATGTACGTAATGAAGGTGGTTTATGTATATCTGATGAAGTACAAACTGGTTGTGGACGAATGGGAAAAACATTTTGGGGATTTCAATTACATAATGTAGTTCCAGATATTGTAACAATAGGTAAACCTTTAGGAAATGGACATCCATTAGCTGCTGTTGCTTGTACTCAAAAAGTAGCTGATAGGTTTGCAAACGGAATGGAGTATTTTAATACGTTTGGAGGAAACCCTGTATCATGTGCAGTTGGTAAAGCAGTTTTGGAAACTGTAAAAAATGAAGGACTACAGAAAAATGCGCTAGAAGTAGGTAATTATTTAAAGGACGAGTTAAAGAAGCTTGCAAGAGATTATCCTATTATAGGTGATATTCGTGGTCAAGGTTTGTTTCTAGGAATAGAATTAGTTACTAAGAATATGAACCCCTTAGCAGAAGAAGCTTCGTATTTAGCAAACAGAATGAAGGATCATAAAATTTTAATGAGTACTGATGGTGTAGATAATAATGTTTTAAAAATAAAACCTCCTATGGTGTTTTCTAAAGATAATGCGAATGAGCTATTATTCTATTTAAAGAAAATATTTAAAGAAGATTTTATGCAAAAAAGTAATATAGAATGAAAAGGAAACGGAATATAGTTACTTTTACTATTAGTGTATTATTATTAATTAATAGTTGTAAAACCAAATCATTAATTGAAGTCTCTAAGCAAGTAAATCATTATAATCATAAAATTTTTGAAGAAAATAAGTTAGCCCCAAGAGCTACTTTTTTTGGTTATGAAACTTCTAATCTACAAAGAAAAGAAGAATCTAAACGATTTATAAACCTGAATGGGAAATGGAAGTTTCATTGGACTAAAGATCCTAAAAAAAGACCAAAAACATTTCAAAACATCAATTTTGATGATACTGATTGGAAAACTATTCCTGTCCCAGCAAACTGGGAAGTAGAAGGCTATGGGTATCCAATATATTTAGATGAACGTTTTCCTTTTACTACTAAGTGGCCAAATGCCCCAGAAGATTATAATCCAGTAGGAACCTATAGAAAAAAAATAGACCTAAGAAGTGATTTTTTATTAGAGGATGTTATTTTACACTTCTCTGGAGCTAAATCTGCAATGTATGTATATGTGAATGGTAACTATGTTGGATATTCACAAGGAAGTAAGACACCTGCTGAGTTCAATATTTCTTCTTATTTAACTAAAGGTTCCAATATAATAGCTCTTCAAATGTTTCGTTGGTCAGACGCAAGTTATTTAGAAAGTCAAGACATGCTTAGAATGAGTGGAATTGAAAGAGATGTTTATTTGTATACTAGGCCCAAGGTTTTTATAGAAGATTTTAATATTAAAACTAATTTGGATGACTCTTATAAAAATGGAGTATTTGAAGGAACAATTTTACTAACTAATTCAACAAATAGTTTAAAAAGTAAAAAAATAACTACACAAGTAATTGATAATGATTCTGTAGTTATTTCACTAAAAAAAGAAGTGAGTATACCAGCAAATACAACAATTAAAGTAGAAGCCGATAATAATTTGAAAGCTGTAAAATCATGGTCTGCTGAAGAACCAAACCTTTATACTTTAAAAATTTTATTAGAAGATGAAAATAAGAAAGAAGAAAATCAATATGTAACTAAAAAGATAGGGTTTAAAAGAGTTGAAATTAAAAATGCACAAGTATTAATTAATGGGAAAGCTATTTATTTTAAAGGGGTAGATAGACACGAAACCGATCCATACACAGGTCACGTAGTTTCTAAAGAGTCAATGTTAAAAGATATTACTTTGATGAAACAAAATAATATTAATGCAGTACGTAGCTCCCATTATCCTAATTCTTCATATTGGTTAGACTTGTGTGATACTTATGGATTATATGTAATTGATGAAGCAAATATTGAAAGTCATCCGTTGGCAATAAGTGAAAAAACGCAAATTGGTAATGAAATGAGTTGGTTGCCTGCACATTTAATGCGTACCAAACGGATGTATTTTAGAGATAGAAACCATGTGTCCATATATTCATGGTCATTAGGGAATGAAGCTGGAGAAGGAAAGATTTTCAAAGCCACCTATAAATGGTTAAAAGAACATGATAAGAATAGAATAGTGCAATATGAACCTGCAGGGAAAGAAGATTATACAGATGTGTATTGTCCGATGTACCCTAAGCCAGAATATTTAATTAAGCACGGGGAATCAAAATCTAAGAAACCATCTGTAATGATTGAATATGCACATGCAATGGGGAATTCAGTAGGGAATTTGCAGGACTATTGGAGTATTATAGAAAAATATCCTAATCTGCAAGGTGGTTATATATGGGATTGGGTAGATCAAAGCCTAGAATACAAAGATGAAAAAGGAAAACCTTATTTGGCTTATGGACACGATTATCACCCTGATTTACCAACAGATGGTAATTTTTTAAATAATGGATTAGTAGACCCATATAGAAATCCTCACCCACATCTTTCTGAAGTTAAAAAAGTATATGAGCCAGTACATTTTGAATATATAGGGAGGGGTAAAATAAAGGTAACAAATAAGAATTTTTTCACTGATTTATCTGATAAAATTATTTCTTGGAAATTATTAGAAAATGGAAAAGAAATTTTAAAAAAGCAGGAAGAAAATATTGATATAAAACCTCAAGAGAGTGTAGTTTTAAATATTGGAAGTTTTCCTAAGTTTCATTCATTTAAAGAATATATTTTCCAAGTTAGTTTGTGTCAAAAAAATAAAATGAGTTTAATTCCAGCTAATCATGAAGTTGCTTGGGATGAATTTATACTTCAAAAAAGAAATTCCTTAGACGAAAATGAAAATAAAGGAAATAGGTTAACTATTAATTTAGTAAAAAATACTTTAGAAGTTAAAAATGATAAAGTAGTTTTAAAAATTGATGCTAATTCTGGGGAAATAAATTCGTGGGTTTTTGAAGGAGAAGAAATAACAAAAGAAGCGATTCGCCCTAACTTTTGGAGACCACCTACAGATAATGATCTTGGAAACGGAATGGATAAATGGGCTAAGATTTGGCAAAATGCTACTTATGATTATACTTCTAAATTAGTAAAAAAACCAATAGTAACTAATGAAGGCGTCTTTTATGAAGTAGCATATTATTTACCTAACAACATAGCAAAAGTAAAAGTATTTTTTAGTTTAAATAACAATGGTAGTTTAAGTATTCAATATGGATTTAATCCACTAAAAAAAGAGTTACCTAATATCCCAAGAATAGGAATGTATGTTACATTACCTAATGATTTCGAAGTAATTTCATGGTATGGTAAAGGACCAGAAGAAACTTATTGGGATAGAAGTACTGGTCAAAAAACAGGGGTATATTCAGGTGAAATATTAAAACAATTCCATAGGTATTCAAGACCTCAAGAAACAGGAAACAAGACAGATGTACGTTGGGCAAAAGTAGTATCGCAAAAGTTGTCATTGAAAGTTACTGGTTTAAATCAGAGCTTGTTAAATACAAGTGTATGGCCTTTCCGAATGAAAGAGATAGATTTCTCTAGTGAAGAAGCTAGTGTTTCTGCCTCTGGATTAGTGCCTGTAACTAAAAAGCATGGAGCAGACATTCAAATAGGAAATACAATTCAATGGAATATTGATTTTTTACAAATGGGAGTAGGAGGGGACACTTCTTGGGGAAGATTAGTGCATCCAGAATATACTATCCCAGCAAAATCAATATATAAATATTCATTTACAATACAACCAAAAAAACTATAATTATGAAGTTTGTTACGTTTTTTGTTTTTACAATTTTAGTAGCTATTATATCTTACTACAAGAGTAAGCAAAAAAAAGAACAAACATCAGATGGATATTTTTTAGGAGGTAGAAGTTTAACAGGTTGGGTAATCGCTGGATCACTTTTATTAACCAATTTATCGACAGAGCAAATTGTAGGATTAAATGGAGCTGCTTTTAAAGAAGGGATTTTAGTAATGGCTTGGGAAACACTAGCTGCAATAGCAATGGTAGTTACTGCCATTGTATTATTACCTAAATATTTAAAAGAAGGCATAACAACCGTACCTCAGTTTTTAGAAACACGATATGATAAAATGACAAAAACAATAGCATCTGGACTGTTTTTATCAGGCTATGTTATTGTATTACTACCCATTGTTTTATATACAGGAGCTCTTGCCTTGAACAGTATGTTTGATATACCACAATTGTTAGGAGTAAATAAGACAGTTGCTTTATGGATAACAATTTGGGGTATAGGATTAATAGGTGCAATGTATGCTGTTTTAGGAGGTTTGAAAGCAGTAGCAATATCTGATACAATTAATGCAGTAGGATTATTAATAGGAGGATTGTTAATTCCTTATTTTGGATTGCTTTTAATAGGAAATGATAGTATTATTGATGGAGTTGTTATTTTAACTGAAACGGCACCTGAAAAATTCAAAGTTATTGGAAATGAAAGATCTTCTATTCCTTTTGGAACTATTTTCACAGGAATGATGTTAGTACAGCTATTTTACTGGGGTACAAATCAAGCCATAATCCAAAGAGCATTAGGAGCAAAAAATTTAAAAGAAGGCCAAAAAGGATTAATTTATGCTGCTTTTATAAAAATTTTAGGACCTTTAATTGTTGTATTACCTGGAATTATTGCCTTTTACATTTTTGGAAATACTCTAGAGAGTCCAGATGAGGCTTATCCAGAGTTGGTAAAAAAAGTATTGCCAAATGAGTTAGTGGGCTTTTTTGCTGCCGTATTATTTGGAGCTATTTTATCATCATTTAATTCAGTTCTTAATTCATCAGTTACTTTATTTGGTATTGATATTTATAAATCGCACATTAAAACTGAAGCATCTGAAATTCAAGTAGTAAAAGCTGGGAAAAAATTTGGAGTTTTATTAGCGATTATAGCAATGTGTGTTGCTCCTTTACTTTTGTATGCTGGTGGTATTTTTAGCTACTTACAAGAGGCTAATGGAATTTATTCAATTCCTATTTTAACAATTGTTGTCGTTGGATATTTTACAAAATATGTACCAGCAAAAGCGGCAAAAATTGGAATTATTTCTGGTTCATTATTATACATTATTAGTCAATTTGTATTTAAACCATATGTTTTTGGGAAAGAAAATTATCCACATTTTTTACATGTAATGGCTATTTTATTTGTTCTTAATATAATAATCATGTTAGTTATAGGAAAGCTTCAGCCAAGAAAGAATCCTTTTAATTTAGTGTACACAAAACATGTTAATATAACTCCATGGAAATATGTAACTATAGCTGGTGTAGTTATTAGTGTAATAGTTGTTTATTCATATATCTACTTTTCTTAAAATGAATTTGGAATTAATTAAGAAAATAAAAGAAAAATTTATAAAAGCGTTTAAAAAAGAACCATTACTCGTTTTTTCACCGGGAAGAATTAATCTAATAGGTGAGCATACTGATTATAACGAGGGATTTGTTTTTCCTGCTGCTATAAATAAAGGAGTTTACATTGCTATTCAAGAGTCTTCGTTAGCTAAAAGTAGTATTACAGCTATAGATAGAGAAGAAACTTATGAGTTTAGTATTGAAAATATAAAACCACTTAAAGAAAGTAAATGGGAGAATTATGTGTTAGGGGTAATAGCAGAGTTTAAAAAAAGAAACATAATAATTCCTGAGTTTAATTTAATTTTTTCTGGAGATATTCCAATTGGAGCTGGATTATCTTCATCTGCAGCATTAGAAAACGGCGTTGCTTTTGGATTAAATGAAATTTTTAATTTAAAATTTACAAAAGAGGAATTAATATTAATTTCTCAACAAGCAGAACATAATTATGTAGGAGTGAAATGTGGTATTATGGATCAATATGCTTCTATGTTTGGAAAGCAAGGAATGGCTTTTCACCTTGATTGTAGAAGTATGGAGTCTGTTTTTTATACTATTAATTTAAAAGAATTTCAGTTATTATTAATTAATAGTAATGTTAAACATTCATTGGTAAATAGCGCTTATAATGAAAGACGTTCTGTATGCGAGAAAATAGTAAAATTATTAAAGGTTAAATCGTTAAGAGATATTTGTAAAAAAGATTTAAATACTTTAAAAAATAAAATTACAGAGGAAGAATATCAAAAGGGATTATATGTGTTAGAAGAAAATGAAAGAACTGTTCAGTTTACTAAAGCGCTTTTAGATGAGGATGTAGAAAGTATAGGTACTTTATTGTATGAATCCCATAAAGGGTTGTCTGAACAATATAAGGTTAGTTGTGATGAATTAGATTTTTTAGTAAAGGAAGCGAAAAAATCTAAGGCAATAATAGGTGCTAGAATGATGGGAGGAGGATTTGGAGGTTGTATAATTAATATAATTGAAAAAAATAAAAAAGAACAATGTGTAGATGAAATTACAAGAGCATATCAAGAGCAATTTAACCATAATTGTAGTGTTTATGAAGTAACTTTAGAAAATGGAACAAGATTAATATAAAGACATAAAAATGAGAAAAATATTTTATTTGATTTTAGTTATTACTATAGTAGCTTGTAATGTACCCCAAGCAAAAAATGTATCTGAAGAAACAGATAGAAATGAAATTTTAGCTATAATTAAAGAACAAGAAAAATCATGGTCTAAACATGATTTAGATGGTTTTATGAATGGGTATTGGAAAAATGATTCTTTAAAATTTTATGGAAGTAATGGGTTGACATATGGGTGGAAAAAAACATTAGAAAATTATAAAAAAGGATATCCAACAAAAGATCATTCTGGAACATTAAAATTCAAGATAAATGATATTTCAAAAATAAAAGAAGGAGCATATTTTGTAATGGGTGAGTATCATTTAACTAGAAAAGTAGGTAATGCTAATGGAGTTTTTATGATCATCTTTAAAAAGATAGGTGGTGAATGGAAAATAATAGCAGATACTTCTTGTTAAAAGATAAAAAATGGATTCAGATTTAGAAAAGTATTCACATAAACGTTATAATATTCTAACTGGAGAGTGGGTGTTGGTTTCACCTCACCGAGCAAAACGTCCATGGCAGGGAAAGGAAGAGGTTATAGTTGAGAAAGAAAAAATAATATATGATTCTAATTGTTATTTATGCGCTGGAAATAGAAGAGTCAATGGGGTAAAAAACCCAGACTATAAGGATGTATTTGTGTTTACTAATGATTTTGGAGCTTTACAAAGTTCAATACCTAAAAAACTACTATCTAAGGGGCTTTTAAAAGCTGAGTTAGAACAAGGAATATGTAAAGTAGTTTGCTTTAATCCTGACCATTCCAAAACCTTAGCTAATATGGAAATTGAGGAAATTGTTAGGGTTATACAATTGTGGCAAGAAGAATTTGTCAATTTAAGTAAAAAGAAAGGAATAAATTATATTCAAATATTTGAAAATAAAGGCGAAGTAATGGGATGTAGTAACTCTCATCCTCATGGTCAAATATGGGCGCAAGCTACAATACCTAATGAAGTAGTTAAAAAAAATAGAGAACAGTTTAAGTATTTCAAAGAAAACAACAGAATATTATTGGTAGATTATTTAGACCAAGAGTTAAAAGAAAATAAACGTATTTTATATGAAAATCAAAGTTTTGTGTTACTCGTACCTTTCTGGGCAGTATGGCCATTTGAAACTATGATTGTACCTAAAAAGCATCAATCTACTATAGCTGATTTAACAAATATAGAGCAAATAGATTTTGCAGAAGTGTTATTAAAAATAACAAAAGGATATGATAAACTATTTGAATGTTCGTTTCCTTATTCTAGCGGCATACATCAAGCGCCAATTAGTGCTGATACTAATGAATATTGGCAATGGCACATGAGTTTTTATCCACCTTTATTAAGAAGTGCTTCAATTAAAAAATTTATGGTAGGTTATGAAATGTTTGGAATGCCTCAACGTGATATAACTGCGGAAGAAGCTTTTGTGAGGTTGAGAAATGTATTATACTAAATAGTAGCTTACATTTTTTATGTTTAAACATAAATCTTTTTCTTATTTTTAGCAACCTTATTATACGAATAATAAACACATGTTCTGTTGTGGTTTTTTATAAGCATATTAAGTTTATAAATGAAAATTAACAGAACCATTAAACTAACTATGAAATTATATTTCTTTTTCTTTTTTAGTGTTTT
Organism: Tenacibaculum sp.; assembly: GCA_042093175.1. Lineage (GTDB taxonomy): Bacteria > Bacteroidota > Bacteroidia > Flavobacteriales > Flavobacteriaceae > Polaribacter. Next base: position 28,963 of record JBELFC010000021.1, read on the forward strand.
TTTGATTTTAAAAGTAAGATCTCAAGATGAAGAAAAAAAAGATGCTACTATATTAATAGGTTTAAATTATGGGAAATCTTTTCAAGATGTATTTCCTTTTAATGATCCTGATTATTTGTATAAAAATCAATTTTTAAAAATTCAAATCAATTATCTCTTAAAGCAAAATAGAAATTTTAGTTATGAATTACTTGTTGAACCTAGCTTGTATTTTTCGGAACATCAACTGTTAAATAAATACTTCGTAACTCCTGGACCTAATTATATTGAAAAAAGAGAACGGTTTACAAAAAGAAAGCTATTTAAAGAGTATGCAATAAATGTGGGAATTGTTGTAAGATATAGACTTTTAAATAATTTTAGCACTTATTTTTTAGGAAGTATTGGTCCAATGATTTCAGCAGCAGATACAGAAAGGTTAAAAAAAGGTTTTGCTTTTTCTGATGTTTTAGGGGTTGGATTTTCATATAAACAAAAAGAACTATTATTTGATTTTCGTTTAACGCTTAGACACAATTCTAATGCAAATTTATATTTCCCTAATAAAGGACACAATAGTATTGGTTTTGAATCGGGTGTTTCATTTGAAATAAAATAAAAACCGTGTCTAAAAAATAAGTTGAAATAAGAAAGGGAGCAAAATTCTTAAGAGATTTATGCTTTATTTGAACTGAAAATTTAATGATTTTAATCACAAAACCATAGTTTTAAGGGTTAGGGTATTAAATAATATCAAGCTTTACTCAAAACAAATTATATTTTTTATCAGATAAAGCTTTAATAAACGATAGCGTTTATTAAAAAACATTCTTATATTTGTTTAATTAAACGTAAGCGTCTAAATAAATGCCTAAAATAATAGCAAAAAAGCAAGATTGGATATTTTTAGGGTACAAATTGTTTTCAGAACAGGGAGTATCGGGTATTGTCGTTGAAAAAATGGCTTTAAAATTAAAAGTAAACAAATCAAGTTTTTACTGGCATTTCAAAACGAAAAAAGATTTTATAAATGAAATAATTTCATTTTGGATTACTACAGATACTAATAAAATTATATCATCTATAGAAAGCGAAGAGTCAGGTAAAGAGAAATTTGAAAGATTAATAGAGATAGTGTTTAAGAAAGAACCATATTTAGATTTTATTTTCTTTCTAAAAAGATATGGACTTAAAGACAAGAAAATTCAATTACTAGTTGATGAAATAGATAACCAAAGGATTGATTATGTCAAGAACATACTTATTGAAATAGGATTCTCTATAAATGATGCCTCTGTAAAAGCTATATTATTCTATAAATATCTAATAGGGTATCACGAAATGATTCGCTACAAAAAACAGCGTAATGATTATGTATATAAAGTAAAAATAGAACTGAATCAATTTATAAAGTTTTAAAACAATGAAAACAAAAAATCCATATTGGATTATTGCAGGAATATTAAATCTGTTTACCACATTTTTACATTTAATTGGTGGTCAAGTTGATCTCATAAACCCATTACTAAAAAGTGATATAGAAACTCAAGTGCAGACTGAGATGTTAGGTGTTTGGCATATGGTTACAATTATTTTATTTGCTTCTTCTATTATTTTTTTAAAAAGAGGTTTCAATAAAAAAGAAGCATACAATGTTGAGTTGATTCGTTTTATTAGCTTTTTATATATAGCCTTTTCATTTGCATTTATTTTTTCGAGTATAATACTATCAACGCTTGCACCACAATGGATCTTACTTTTCCCAATAGGAGTATTAGGAATTATTGGACTTAAAAAAATATAAAAAAATGCTTAAAATTGGAGGACACATAAATATAGTAATTGCTTTTGGGCATTTGATAGGGCTATTTTGGGCAGAGCAAATGTTTGATAGAACAGGCGTAACTAAAGAAATGGCTAAGCTTACTCAAATTCATTTTTCTTTGCCATATTTACTGACATTCTTTGTAGCTATCATCTTTTTTGTTTTTGGGGCTTATGGACTTTCTGCAAGTGGTAAAATTAGAAAGCTGCCATATTTAAAATTAGGTGTGTTTACTATTGCATTGATATATCTATTTCGAGGAATTGGAGAACAATCATATAACATTATTAAAGAAACAACAACACAGCTTGAAACCATTCAATCTATTATAGCATTAATTATAGGGCTTCTATTCTTGTTTGGAGGGCTCCAAAAATGGAAGCTAAAAAAAGAAAATTAGACATAACAAAAATGTATAGAAATAACACTAAATTCGTTCTTGATATATAGGCTGGGTAGTTTTTTTGAAAAATATTCGCGTACAAAATTGTAGTATTTATATGTGGTACTGTTGCAATAAATTTAAATAAGCTTTATGAAGTATGAAAGAAATAGACAAAATAGCTTTTATTGAAATTCAAGAAGGAAAAATTTTAAGCACAAAATCAAAAGGAAAAACTAAGTATTACATTCCTGGAGGAAAACGAGAAATTGGTGAAAGTGATTTAGAAACTTTAAGTAGAGAGGTGTTTGAAGAATTAAGTGTCATTGTATTACCTGATACAGCAGAATATATAGGTGCTTTTTCAGCTCAATCTGATGGAGCAAAAAAAGGTGTAAATGTAGTAATGAGATGTTATAAAGCTAAGTATTCAGGGACATTAAAAGCAAGTAACGAAATTGAAGAAATTAGATGGCTAAGTTATAATGATTTTGAAATTATTTCTGAAGTTGATAAAAAAATATTTTCTTTTCTTAAAAAAAATGGAGAATTGAAATAAAAATTTCATTGATAGAGATTTATAAAATGGAAAACTTATTAGAATTTTTACAATCAAAAACAACTTTGACTAAAAAAGATATTGATTTAGTTAAAAAGTATTTCATTTATGAAGAAGTTTCTGGAGAAACCATTCTTTTAAAAGAAGGTAAAATAGAGAATTATATTTATTTTTTAAGTGAAGGAATTGTAAAAGGATATCAAAATATTGATGGAAAAGTAGTTGTACAACACCTGGTTTCTGAGTTTGATTTTTTTACATCTTTAGATAGTTTTATAACCCAAACACCTTCTAATGATTATTATGAAACTATAACAAGTTGTAAATTAGTTAAAATATCTAAAGTGCATTATGACGTTTTAGAAAAGGAAGCTAGTTTTTGGATTCCTTTAGTGAAAGATATTACTAATGAACATTTAAAATGCAAACTTGAACGAGTTAAAGATTTTCAAATGTTAACAGCTAAAGAACGCTATATAAAATTTGTTAAGAACTATCCAAGATTAGCATTGCAAGTGTCTGTTGATAATATTGCATCTTTTCTCGGAGTACAACCACAATCTTTAAGCCGTATTCGAAAACAAATCACTTTCTAACAAATGTTATTTTTTCTTATTCAAAAGCTAGGGAAATTTACCTAAACATAAAAGTATAGAAAATGAGTAATGAAATTTCATTAGTAACAGGTGGAAACGGACATTTAGGAAATAACTTAATAAGGCTGTTACTTTCAGAAAATAAAAAAGTAAGAACGACAGTTAGAGATATTCATAAAAAGGAACCGTTTAAAGGTTTAGATTGTGAAATTGTAGAAGCTGATATTACAGATAAAAATTCATTAAAAAAAGCGTTTGTAGGAGTTACAAATGTATATGCTGTAGCTGCAAATTTTAATATGTGGGCTATAAACCCGAAAGTTGAAATTTATGACACTAACCTAGAAGGAACTCAAAATGTATTTGATATAGCAAAAGAATGCGGAGTTCAAAACATTGTTTATGTTAGTTCGGTAGCTTCTTTAGACTTTACTATTTTACCCGCTAATGTAAATAATGGGTATAATAAAGATCGTAGAAATTGGTATTATAATTCTAAAAATGATTCAGATAAACTAGCATTAGAATTAGGGAAAAAATATGGTATAAGAACAGTTTTAGTTTTGCCATCTGCAATGATTGGGTCAGAGGCATTTAAATTAAGTTATTCCAATAATCTTGTATTACAAGTTTTAAAAGGAAAGGTACCGGTTGATACTGGTATAACTTTAAATTGGGTAGATGTAAAAGATGTTGCACAAGGACTTTACAATGCAATGCTAAAAGGAAGAAATAGCGAACGATATATATTGTCAAATGAAAAACATACTACTTTGCAAGAAAGTGTAAAAATTGCAGCTGATTTATATCCAGAATTAAACTTGAAAGTTCCTCATAAACTTCCAAAATGGTTGTTATACATTATTGCAGGTCTAATGGAATTCAGTAGTAAAATAAGTAAGAAAGAACCTTTACTTCAGAAACATTATTTAGATATGTTTTATGGTTTGAAACAAGATTACGATATTAGTAAATCAAGACAAGAATTAGGTTTCAATCCCAAGTCATCAAAAGAAGTATTAGAAGATGCTCTAAAATATTTAAAAAACGATTGGGAAAAGGAAAAAAAGATATAGAAACTGAAAAGTAAAATGATAATGAAAAATGCTTTTGAAGTAGTAATTAGAGAAATAAAAATAAAAGAATTAGCAATTCTTGAAGATATGCTTTACGAGTCTATTTATCAGGAGGATGAATCAAATCTTATTTCAAGAGAGGTAATTAAACTTCCAGAAGTTAGTATATACATTGATGATTTCGGACAAAAAGAAGATGATTACTGTTTAGTAGCTATTATTGACAATAAAATTATAGGAGCAGTTTGGGTTAGAATATTGGCTGATAAAATTAAAGGGTTTGGCAATATTAATGATGAAACTCCTGAATTTGCTATTTCTTTGTTCAAGGAATATAGAAAGAAAGGAATAGGATCATTATTAATGAAGGAAATGATTTCTTGTTTGGTAAATAAAGGGTATGAGCAAGCATCTTTGAGTGTTCAAAAGAAAAATTATGCATTTAAAATGTATGCTAAATTAGGATTTGAAATAATCAAAGAAAATAATAAAGATTACATAATGTTATTAAACCTCCGAAACACATAAATTAAAAAAAAATAAATCTATTTAATAATGAATACCAAAAAAATGACTTGTTGTGAATATAAATAAGCAGGAAATATTAGAAAGTATTTGTTATACTGAGCTTGTTTACGAAAGAATAAATAAAAAATTGAATATCAAATTTTCAAAAGAACAAATTGAAAATTTTATACTTGATGTTCTGAAAAATACAGACTTAATTTTTTTTGAAAAAAAAGGAAAAAATTATTATATAACAAATAGTGAAGCAAATATTAGAATAACAGTGAATTCAAATACATTTAGTGTAATTACAGTTAATAGAATAGTAAAATAAGAAATGTCAGGAGAGAAAAATTTATCTAAATTAATACAAGGAATGACTCCAGAATTAAATAAAGGAGATTATGTTTTTTCAACAATAAAAGATGAAAGTTTTATTAAAAGAAAGGATACTATTTGTGAATTTAAAGAAAAAGAAGGAACAACTATTGTTATAGAAAAGAAAAAAGCTGATGAGTTAAAATTGAAGTATGATTATATAGCTTCATGGATAACTCTTACAATTCACTCATCGCTTGATGCAGTTGGTTTAACAGCAATTTTTTCAACAGAATTAGCAAAAAATAACATTAGTTGTAATGTAATAGCTGGGTATTATCACGATCATATTTTTGTAGATAAAAAAGATGCAGATAAAGCAATAGATGTATTAAAAAAAATATCAGAAAAGTAAAAAAGATTCTAAACATTTATCTAAACTAAAATGAATACAATTGTTTTACCTGATGAGCTAAATTTGAACTCTTCTATGTCTGTCTGTATTTATGACTATAGTAGTAACAAGGAGATCTCTAAACAACAAATAGTATTGAATAAAAATACTTTTAGCTTTCTTCAAGAGGGAACAAAGGAAGTTTTTTTTGATGATTCTTCTTGTACTATAAATAATTCGCAATTTCTATTAATGAAATCAGGAAACTGTTTGATGACAGAAAAGCTTTCTAATGTTTCTGAATCTTATAGAAGTATATTGTTGTTTTTTTCTAATGAAGATGTGTTAAAATTTATTAGAAAATTTGAGTTTAATTTAACCAAGAAAACTACTTGGTACTCTACAAATTCATTTGATTATGATTCTTTTTTAAATAGGTTTGTTGATAGTTTAGTAGACATATCTAAATTATCAATATCTCTGCAAAAAAAGATGTTAGAGGTGAAGTTTGAAGAAGTACTTCTCTACCTTGTAGAAATCAAGGGAGTGAGTTTTTTACATTCATTAGTAAATGAAGTTGATAGTCAACATGAAAAATTCATTCAAACAGTTGAAATGAATAAGTTAAATAAACTAACTATTAAAGAGCTTTCTTTTTTAACAAATATGAGTGTTTCAACTTTTAAAAGAGAATTTGAAAAATACTTTCATACTTCACCAAGTAAATGGTTTCAAGATAAAAGGCTTGAACATGCTTCCTTTTTATTAAAAAATGAATCTAAAAGACCAACAGAGATTTTTGAAGAGGTTGGATATGAAAGTTTATCGAGTTTCATTCAGGCTTTTAAAGGAAAGTTTGGAGTTACCCCAAAACAATATTAATTAAGTTGAACTTTTAACAACACTTTTTGAACTATACTAAATATACTATTTAGCCTTTTTGCCCATAATTTTGTAGATATAATTAAAAACAAATATTATGAAGAAACTAAATTTTATTTTATTAATACTAATTGGATTATCCACAACTACTTTTTCTCAAAACACATTTACCTTAACAAGCCAAGATTTAGGAGGAGAAGCAACAAGAAAAGAAGAATTTAATGGTTTTGGTTGTACTGGTAAAAATCAATCTCCTCAGTTAGCATGGAAAAATGCACCTGAAGGAGCGAAAAGTTTTGCAGTAACTATGTATGATCCTGATGCACCAACAGGCAGTGGTTGGTGGCATTGGCTTGTATTTGATATTCCTAACACTACTAGTGAATTAGTTTCTGGAGCTGGTAATTTAAAATTAAAACTAACACCAAAGAAAGCCGTTCAAAGTGTTACTGATTATGGAGTTACTGGATATGGTGGACCCTGTCCTCCTAAAGGCCATGGAACACATCAATATATAATTACAGTATATGCTTTAAAAACTGAATCATTAGGGTTAAATAAAAATACAAATCCTGCAGTAGTTGGTTATTATTTATGGAATAATTCGTTAGCCAAAGCTAGTATTATAGCATATTATAAAAGAGATGAAAAATA
>JBELFC010000022.1:0-34836 GCA_042093175.1 Tenacibaculum sp.
TCTTCCATTGCATGGCAAGTTCTTTTCTGTTGGGCAAAGGTAGCTCCAGCAAAAAATACGCACATTAATAACAAAGTAATTTTTTGTCTCATATTAGAAGGGTTTTAAGTTAAAATATTAATTATTTTATTGTTTTTTACATAAAAATGTATAGAAAGTTCGGCAAATATATAAAAATTCTAAAATAAAACAACAAACTACCTCAATTCGATACATTATTCACAAAATATAATCTAATAAAAAAAGTTATTTTTACAAAAAACACCTATAAATGCTACAAATTAAAAATTTATCTATTTCTTTTAAAACAAATGAAATTTTAAACAAAGTTTCATTTTCAATATATAAAAATGAAATTTTAGGTATTGTTGGAGAAAGTGGTAGTGGAAAATCTATTAGTTCACTAGCTATTATGGGTTTATTAACTAAAAGCGCTACCGTTTCAGGAGAGGTTCTTTTTGAAAACAGAAATCTACTATCTCTTAAAGAAAATGAATTTCAAAAAATTAGAGGAAAGGAAATCGCAATGATTTTTCAAGAACCCATGAGTTCTTTAAACCCAACTTTATCTTGTGGTTTTCAAGTAGCAGAAATTTTACACCAACATAATTCTTTTACCAATAAAGAAATTAAGCAAGAAGTAATTAAATTATTCAAAAAAGTAAAACTACCAAGGCCAGAACAATTATATAATTCATATCCTCATGAAATTAGCGGAGGGCAAAAACAACGAGTTATGATTGCTATGGCAATAGCATGTAAACCTAAAATATTAATTGCTGACGAGCCCACAACAGCCCTCGATGTAACTGTTCAAAAAGAAATAATTTTACTATTAAAAGAACTTCAAGAAGAACATAAAATGAGTATTATTTTTATTTCTCATGATTTAGCTTTAGTTTCTGAAATTGCAGATAAGGTTGTTGTTATGTACAAAGGAAACATTGTTGAAAAAGGAACTGCTTCATCTGTTTTTTTAAACCCTAAAGAAAACTACACAAAAGCATTAATAAAATCAAAACCAACTATAGATAAACGACTAAAAAAACTACCTACTATTAGTGATTTTATTAATAGCACTGTTAAAAACACAGTATATTCTAATGAAGAACGAGAATTGTTTCATCAAAAAATATACAATCAAACTCCATTATTAGAAATAATTGATTTAAAAAAAGAATTCATTACTAATGGCTCATGGTTCTCTAAGAAAAATAAAGTTGTAGCAGTAAATTCAGTTTCATTTAAAATCTATGAAGGAGAAACCTTAGGCTTAGTAGGAGAAAGTGGTTGTGGAAAAACAACCTTGGGAAGAACAATTTTACAATTAGAAAAAATAACTTCTGGTCAAGTAATTTATAAAGGAAATGATATTACTAAACTTTCAAAAAATGAATTAAAAAAACTAAGAAAAGAAATTCAAATTATATTTCAAGACCCCTTTTCATCTCTAAATCCTAGAATCACTATTGGAAAAGCTATCATGGAACCCATGATAGTTCATAATATTTTATCATCTAATAAAGAACGAAAAGAATATGTTTTAAATCTACTTAAAAAAGTAGGTTTAGAAGCCGATCATTTTTATCGTTACCCTCATGAGTTTTCTGGAGGTCAACGTCAAAGAATTGGAATTGCTCGTACTATTGCATTGCAACCCAAGCTTATAATTTGTGATGAATCTGTATCTGCTTTAGATGTATCTGTACAAGCACAAGTTCTTAATTTACTAAATCAATTAAAATCAGAATTTAATTTTACATATATCTTTATTTCTCATGATTTATCAGTTGTAAAATACATGGCTGATCAATTAATTGTTATGAATAAAGGACTAATTGAAGAAATAAATGATGCCGATATTGTTTACAATAACCCTAAAACAACCTATACAAAAACGTTAATTGAAGCAATTCCAAAAGGTTTATAACTTTTTTCAAAGATTATTTAATAGTATATTGCAGCATTAAAAAAGAAACATATGAAAATTATTGTTCCTATGGCAGGAATTGGGTCTAGATTACGACCACATACCTTAACTATCCCTAAGCCATTGACTGTTATTGCTGGTAAACCTATTGTACAACGTTTAGTTGAAGATATTACTTCTGTAGTTAACCAACCTATTGAAGAAATAGCTTTTATTATTGGACCTGCAGCAAAAGGTTTTCCTTCAAATACTAAAGATGAGCTTTTAAAAATAGCTTCTAGTTTAGGAGCAAAAGGAAATGTATATGTACAAGAAGAAGCTTTAGGTACAGCACATGCAATTCATTGTGCTAAAAACTCTTTAAGTGGACCTTGTGTAGTAGCTTTTGCTGACACTTTGTTTAAAGCAGATTTTACATTAGACGCAAATGCAGATGGCGCTATTTGGGTAAAACAAGTAGAAGACCCAAGTGCTTTTGGTGTTGTAAAATTAAAAGAAGGTGTAATCTCTGACTTTGTAGAGAAACCAAAAGAATTTGTTTCTGATTTAGCAATTATTGGAATTTACTACTTTAAAGATGGTGATAAATTATTAAATGAAATTAATTATTTAATTGATAATGATATAAGACCATCTGGAGAATTTCAATTAACTGAAGTTTTAGAAAATTTAAAGCAAAAGGGAGCTCAGTTTATTCCTGGAAAAGTAGATGCTTGGATGGATTGTGGTAAAAAAGACCCAACAGTGGATACTAATAAACAAGTATTAACTTTTGAACAAGCTGATGGTAATAATTTAGTGTCAAAAGACGTTATATTAGAAAATTCAGAAATTATACAACCTTGTTACATTGGAGAAAATGTAGTTTTAAAAAACACAAAAATTGGCCCTTATGTTTCTATAGGTGCTAATAGTGTAATTGAAGATTCTACTATTTTAAATTCATTAATTCAAACCAATGTTCAAATATCTAATGCTAATTTAGATAATGCCATGATTGGTAATCATGCAAAATACAATGGTAAATATACATCAGTAAGCATAGGTGATTATACAGAACTTACATAAAGAAAATTTAAAAATTTGGACTGAAAGTAAAATTAGCAAACATATTTTTTATGCTTTTTTTACTTTCATTTTACTCCTCATTCCGTTCTCATTACATTCTCAAGATAGTATTCCTTCAACTACCTCAGTTAATGAGCAAAAAAGTATTGATTTTCAAAAACACTTTTTTAAAGCAATTACGCATAAGGCTATTAATAACTACCAAAAAGCTATTGAAAGCTTAGATGAATGTAATCAACTTATTCCAAATGATGTAAGCGTTCTTTTTGAGCTTTCTAAAAATTATCACAAGTTAAATAAATATATTGAAGCTGTTGAATATGCCAATAAAGCACTAGTTTTAAAACCAAATAATCTTTGGATTTCCGAACATTTAGTTCAGGTTTACAGAAGAAATAATGCTTTAGATCAAGCAGTAGAAATACAAAAAAAAATTGCAAAACAATACCCTAAAAAAAAGCAATATCTAGTATATTTATACTTACAAAAAAATGATGTTTCTTCCGCTAAATCTATTTTAACTGAACTTGAAACAGCTAAATTATTATCTCCAAGACTTAGGCGAATAAAAAAAAGGTTGACTTCTTCTAATAACACAAAAACTCAACCATTAAAAAGAATTGATAATACTACCAACGTTAACTATGAAAGTCAATTCAAAAAAAACAAATCTTTTTCTGCATTAAAATCGCTACTTACAAAATTAGATTTAGAAAACAATTCTAAATTATTAGTATATAGTAAAGAAGGTATGACTCTTTTTCCTGCACAACCTTTAGTATATTTAATGAATGCAAGAGCAAACAATAAAAGTAAAGAATATAAAAAAGCGCTGACTAGTTTACAAAATGGTATTGATTTTGTGATAGATAATCCTGTTATGCAAACTAATTTTTATAATGAGCTTATTAAATCCTATAAGGGTATCGGAGACACTAAAAATGCTAATAAGTATCGTAAAAAAATAAAAAAATAGTTTTTCAAACCTATAAAAAATGAAATTTTTAAAATACATACTTGTTTTATTTATTGTTTTTACATCGTGTAAATCAAACAAATCGGTCACTACAACTAAGGTTGTAAAACAAATGTCAGCTAGAAGAGTTGCCAAAAAACACATAGCTGAAAACTTTGAAAAAAGAACAATTGACGCAAAATTAAAAGTAAATTACAAAGACAATAAGGAAAATATAGGTTTTTCAGTAAGAATGAAAATAAAAAAAGATGAAGTAATTTGGTTAAAAGGCACTAAATTTATTACTGTTTTTAAAGCAAAAATAACTCCAACAAAGGTTAGTTTTTATTCTCCTTACAAGAAAAATTATTTTGAAGGTGATTTTTCGATGTTAAAAAAATTACTTGGTACAGACATAAATTTTAAACAACTTCAAAACATGCTACTTGGTCAAGCTATATTTGATGTAAAAGCACAACGTCAAGAGGTTGAAATTATCAAAAATTCGTATCAATTATCTCCCAAAAAACAGCCTAATTTGTTTGATGTGTTTTTCTATATTAATCCTTTACATTACAAATTAGATAAGCAATCACTAGTAAACACTATTAAAAATCAACGATTAGATATTTCATATCCTACTTATATGAATAAAGAAAATATTGTTTTTCCAAACAAAATAAACATCTTAGCTAAAGAAAGTTCTAAATTTACGAATATTAATATGACAGTGCGATCTGTTAATTTTAATACTAATTTAAATGTTGATTTTTCAATTCCTAAAGGATATAAAGAAATACAGTTATAAATGAAAAAATCTCTTTTTTACATATCATTTTTATGCTTGTTTTTAGCCAATAGTTTTTCTTCTTACGCCCAAACAAGAAAAGAGCTTGAAAAACGACGTTTTAATATAAAAAAAGAAATAAAACAGGTAAATACTTTACTTTTTAAGACTAAAAACAAAAAAAGTAATGCCTTAGATGATTTAAAAGATATTAATCAAAAAATTAGTATTAGAGAACGTTTAATTGAAACAATTGAACTTGAAACTGAAACGCTTGATAAAGAAATTGAAAAAAACAAAAAACAATTAGATAATTACAATAATCAATTAGTAAAGCTTAAAAAAGATTATGCTGATATGGTTGTAAAAACACATAAAAGTAAATCTTTACAAAGTAAAACTATGTTTTTACTTTCTTCACAAAGTTTTTACCAAGCCTACAAAAGGCTTAAATACATGGAGCAGTATAATAACTTCAGAAAAAAACAAGGAGAAGAGATTATTGTAAAAACAAAGGACATTGAAAAACTAAACGATTCTTTACTTACAAGAAAAAAAATTAAGAAACGTTTAGTAGGTGAAGAAAAAGAAAACAAAGAAGAAATTGAAAGTGATAAAGAAAATCAAGAAAAGTTAATTTCAACAATAAAAAAACAAGAAAAGAAATACAAAAGAGACCTTTTAAGGAAACAAAGAGAAGAAAAGAGAGTTGTAGCTAGAATTGATAAATTAATTAGAGATGCCATTGCTAGATCGAATAAAAAGAAGAAAAAAGGAACTAAGAAGTCAACAGAATTTAGCTTGAATGCTGAAGAAAAAGTTTTACTTGCAAACTTCGAACAAAATAAAGGTAATTTACCTTGGCCTGTAAAAGGTATTATAACTAGAAAATATGGTGTTCAACCTCACCCTACATTTCCTGGAATAAAAATAAACAGTCCTGGATTGCATTTCGTAACAAAACAAAATTCAAATGCTAAAAGTATTTTTAATGGAAAAATACTGGTTGTTCAAAGACATGCTGATGGTAGAAAATCTGTTTACGTTCAACATGGTAATTATATTTCTACGTATAACAATTTAGAAAAAGTATATGTAAAGAAGGGAGATGCCATTAAAACCGGTGACAAACTTGGTAAAATATTTACTGATAAAATAACAGGTAAAACTAAATTAAGTTTTGTTTTATATAAAAACACGAACCGTTTGAATCCTTCTGACTGGATTCAATAAAAGTTTATAATCAAAAGAAGAAGTGAAAAACGCAGCATACTTTATCGTTATTACTATAGCAATTATAGCTACGTTAGTTATTGGGAAAGGAATTCTAATTCCTTTTATTTTTGCTTTAATTTTTTGGTTTTTAACAAGAGAAATACGAAAAACTATATATCGTATTCCATTGACTAAGAAATATATTCCTAAATGGCTATCTAATGTATTTGTTTTCACTTTAATCATACTTAGTTTTAGCTTTATTTCTGAAATAATAACAAATAGTATTACCACATTAACCTCATCATATCCAAAATACGAACCCAATATTGATGCTATCATCACCAAGGTAGATAGCTATTTTCATGTTGATATTATAAAATCTGTAAAAGGGTTTATTGGAAAGTTTAATTATGGATCTATTTTAGGTGATATTGCAAATGGTATCAGTAGTATTTTAGGTGATACTTTTATGATTATAATTTATGCCTTATTTATATTTTTAGAAGAATCTAGCTTAAAAAAGAAATTGCATAAAATGTTTCTTAACGACGAGGAGAATTATAATAATATGCAAACCATGTTAAGTAAGATAGAAGAATCTATTTCAAACTATTTACGCTTAAAAACATATGTGAGCTTACTTACTGGTATTCTAAGTTATATTGTTTTACTTTTAGTGGGTGTTGATAGCGCACCTTTTTGGGCATTTTTAATATTTTTATTAAATTATATACCAACTATAGGTTCTTTAATAGGCACGGTTTTTCCTGCCATATTTTCCTTATTACAATTTGGCGAGTTAACACCTTTTTTAATTGTTTTATTTGCCGTAGGAAGTATTCAAGTAATTGTTGGTAATGTTATAGAACCTAAACTTTTTGGAAAATCATTAAACTTAAGTCCTCTAGTAACTATAATATCACTTGCTGTTTGGGGTAAAATATGGGGTATTACAGGTATGGTGTTAAGTGTACCCATAACAGTAATCATGATTATTATATTTTCACAATTCGAAAAAACAAAATCAGTTGCTATTATTTTATCTGAAAATGGTGATATAGAAGAAATTTAATCAAAAAGGTTAATTTCTTTTATATGTTTTTAAAATTTACATTTTTAAAACGTTTTAAAGCCTTTTAAGACGTAAACAACGCTTTTAACTCTGTAGCATTCTTTGGCTCCATTTTACCTGCTAAAACCAAGCTTAATTGCTTTCTGCGTAAAGCACCATCATAACGTTTTTGTTCTAATTCTGTTTCAGGTTTAATTTGTGGAATTGGTACAGGCTTTCCAGTTTCATCAACAGCAACAAATGTATATATACCTTCATTTACTTTTGTTTTTTCTCCAGATTGACGATCTTCAATCCACACATCAACATACACTTCCATTGATGATTTAAACGCGCGTGAAACCTTTGCTTCAATAGTAACAACACTACCAACGGGTACTGATTTTGTAAAAGCAACGTGATTTACTGTGGCGGTTACAACTATTCTTCTAGAATGGCGACGTGCGGCAATGCTACAAGCTCTATCCATACGTGCTAGTAATTCTCCTCCAAAAAGATTATCTAGGTAATTGGTTTCTCCTGGTAAAACTAAATCTGTAAGCGTAGTTAATGATTCTTTAGGTGTCTTTACTCTCATCTTGTAGGTTTGATGCAAAGATACACATTGCTATAAAAACCTACCTGTAATAGTTAAAAATAAACTAAATAGTGATGTTAAAAATAATCATAATTGAACTTTGTTTTTTAACTATCAAAACTTAACATTCGATTTATTATTTTAGAAGATCTTCACAAAGTGTTCTTTATAGAATTTATAGTATCTCTAAATCAATTTAGCATTTTAAGTGAATTTACTATATATTTGTTTTTAACATATTTTTAACATTATTTATTATGCGTATTTTACAAAGTTTATTGGCTGTAGCCTTAATTAGTTTAACTGTTTCATGCAAAAATAACCCAGCGGAAAGTGCTGAGCATAAAGCCTTATTAGCTGAACATGAAACAATGATGAAAACTCATGCTGAAATGGAAAAACAACACTCAACTATTAGTGATGATCACAGTTCATTGTTATCTTCTCATAAAGATATAGTTAATGATTCTCTTCATATAGTTAATGAAAAAAAGCATGCTACTATTTTAAACTCACATACTTCATTAGTTGAAAAACACAAGACCTTAATTAGCGAGCATAAAACACTAGAAGAAAAACACGCAAGTGGTACTATTAGCTTAGAAGAGATGACAAAAGATCACGAAAAGCTAAAAAAACAACATCAAGAAATGTTAGATGAACACCATAAAATGATGAAAGAGCATGAAAAAGTTACTACTGAAGATGCTAAAATGATAAAAGAACATGCTGCAGCAACTATAGAGGAAAATAAATAATTTTTTACTTAACCTTTTTTTAAGTTGTTTTAAAAAATTAATACTATAATAAATGACTAATTCCCTATTTTTTAAATTAGTGTCTTTCTTTATTAGTATAATAATTTAAACATAAAAAAAATGCACACTAAGTAAAGTGTGCATTTTTTTTATGTTTGTGTTTAAACTTTTACTTTTCTAGTAACCACGCGTCTTCAGAAACAGTTTCTTTTATGCGTAATAATTCTTTACGAGCTAATTCTTTAGTTTTATAACCATCAAAAGCTACTTGCGTTAATCCCCAAGAATTTTTTCCAAGAATCTTTGCATCGAACCCTTGATTTTTTAATTCTTCAACTTTTTTAACAGCATTTTCAACAACTTGAAACGCACCTGCAACAATATAAAAGTTCATTCCTTCTTCTTTTGTTACATTTAAATTTATTGTTGGTAACGGGTTGTCTATAACAAAAGTCGCTGATTGTATTTTCTTTTCTAATGATTTTTCTTGACTTGCTAATTTTTCTTGCTGTTGTTTATTTTGAATTCCATTCCATCCAGTATAAATAACCCCAACAACTGCCGCTGCAACTGCCGCTCTTTTTACAAAAATAGGAATCACTTTTTTAGTTTCATCTTCCTCTAATGAAGGTAATGTTTTAACCTCTTCATTGAATCGTTTAATTTCTTTGGATTCAGTCTCTGATAAACCAAAAGATTCTACTAAAAAATTACTATTCTTGTTAGGTTCAAAAATTAACTGATTATCATCATTTAAAGTTATCGTTCCAACCTTATCAACTTTAATAGAAGTAGTTTCCAAAAGCTTTTTCCATTGAGTTACTTCAATTGAAATTTTCTCAGTAGCTTTTTCAAATGAAATTTTCTCTACAGAAGCAATATGATTTGCCAACAAACCATCATTATGCTGTAAATACGCATTAAATGTTAATTGTTTTTTTGGTGGATAAAAAGTACTCGTAGATGCATTTATTTTTGCACCAATTTTATTGGTTACAAACCCTCCAAAATTAGGAACAATTACGCAGTCGTATCTATATAATAAATCGTTTATGTAGTTGGCTAATGTCATAGGAACAAAACTAGTAATTTTAATAGTTGTTTTTGTTTTTTTATCAGAATACTTATTAACACTTTTTTTGTATATTGATACTCAATTTTTTGCGCTATGAAAAAAGAAAAATTACTGGCCCTTCTTAGGCTACAGGCTACAAAAAATGTAGGAGATATTATTGCCAAAAAGCTAATTTCTGCAACAGGTAGCCCTGAACAAGTATATAAAGAATCTCCTAAATCACTTGCTAAGATTCCGGGTGTTGGTTCACATGTATTACAGCATTTATTTGATAAAAACACGTTGCTTAAAGCTGAAAAGGAGCTCAATTTTTTAGAAAATAACAACTACACATTTTCTTACTTTTTTGATAGTGATTATCCAAAAAATTTAAAGCAGTGTATTGATGCTCCTATTTTAATTTTTAATGATGGAAACATAGACCTCAACAACAATAAAATTATAGCAATTGTAGGTACACGAAATATTACATCCTATGGAAGGGAGTTTTGTACTGAACTAATAAAAAGCTTAACACAATACAACCCAATAATTGTAAGTGGTTTTGCATATGGTGTTGATATTTGTGCTCATAAAGCTGCTATTAAAAACAATTTACAAACCATTGCTGTTTTGGCTCATGGGTTAGAAGAAATATATCCAAAAACTCATAAAAAACATATTCACCAAGTAAATAAAAATGGAGGTTTTATTACTGAATTTTGGCATGATGAACAACCCGTTAGAGAGAATTTTTTAAAACGAAATCGTATTGTAGCTGGATTATCACAAGCTACTATCGTTATTGAATCGGCTAAAAAAGGAGGTTCATTAGTTACTGCTGATATAGCAAATTCATATAACCGAGATGTTTTTGCTTTAGCAGGAAGAACAACTGATGCTTTTAGTACTGGTTGTAATGATCTCATTAAGTCTAACAAAGCACATTTACTAAGTTCAGCTAACGATATTGCTGAAATGCTTAATTGGGACATACAAGCATCAGCAGCACCAAAGCAAATTGAATTGTTTGTAAACTTAAATGAAAAAGAACAAAAAGTATATGACTACCTTACTATAAGAGGAAAACAATTATTAGATATTATTGCTTTAGATTGTGATATTCCTGTATATCAATTGTCTTCAATTCTTATTCAAATGGAATTAAAAAATGTTATTACCCCTTTACCTGGTAAAATGTTTGAAGTTTAATAAACTATTCTTTTAAAAAAAAGAGCCTAATTATAGGCTCTTTTTTTTAATTTAAGTTAATCAAATTGAGGTTTTCATCAACTGCTCCTATAAAGGTTTTAACTAAAGATAAGTTACCAATACCTGCAACTTCTTCAGTAGTATTATAACCTGAGACGAAGAAAATTTTATTGTCATATTCAATTAAGTTTGGTGTAAAATCTCCTTTAAATTTAAATGAATTTAGCTCAACTCCATCATTTGAATACTTTCTAATAAATTCATCTTCAGTAATTATAAATCCATCATTTACAACTATCAATGATTGTATTCTGGAAGTGTAATACCCCGAAAAATTAACCTTCTTTAATTCTTTTCCTTCTTTACTAATAATCCTAAGTTCACTATGACTATAAGCTACGTAATTACTATTATTTAATTTCTTTAAATTGAAAACACCACTTAAATCATTATTTGTTTTAACGACCTCACCTAATTCAGTATCATAAGTTTTATGGCTTAAGAACTCTAATTTATCATTGAAAAATAATATTATCGGTTTATAATTTTTAAAAGTTGAAAAATCAATTGGTTCTGTTTGCCCACCAAAAGCTATATACCCAGTACTAGTTTTTAACATAGCACCTATAAAACCTTGCTTTATTTGATTATATATCTTTCTCTCTATAAATTTACCTTCTTTATCTCTAATTTCAATTGTAGGGTTATGATAATCTTTATCTCTATACGAACCATAATATAGAAACTGATCTGATTTTTTCATAAAACCATAATAAGCTTTATAAGAAAAGTTTTCGTTTTTTAAGCTATTCCAAGTAGCATCTAATAAAACCTCTTTTCCACCATTTCTATCACTTAATGTTCTTGAAAAAACAATGTTTTTAGTTGAGTTTTCTAAAAAATTTACAAAAGCTCTACTTGCATTGTAATACTTATCAGCAATATATTTTTTAGTAATTTTTTTGGTAGCAAGATCAAACTCCACAAAATTAAACACGCTTTTTGAAGAATTAGAAGCAAAATTAGTATGTCTCTCTATATAATACAGTTTACTATTATACACTCCTGAGTTTATTGGAAAAAAATTGTCACCAAGAAAAGAAGGCACTTCTATATAACTACTTTTTACGTTTGTTACTGTTATATTAATTGTTTTTTTTAAAAACTCCCCTTTACTGTTTTTTACAGTTAGAGTTACTTTTTTTTCACCGTCATTATCAAATAATAATACAGGATTTTTTTCTGTTGTTGTTTTCTTATAATCATACTCAAAAAGATATGAAACTGCATTTTTTGAACAGTTTGTAATAGTAACTGGTTCATTCACTTTAGCAACCATTTTATCAACTTCAAAACAAACAGTAAGCTTAGTATCTATAACATCTTCTGAACTACATGATGTCAAAACGACAAATATTAGTATTAAATTTAAAAACCTCTTTTCCATTTTTATTGTTTATAATTAAAAAAAGGCAAAACTAATATTAATTTATCTATTTTTGAGAAAATCCCATCTATGTCTTCTGAAGAAAAGTTAATGTCGCAAAAAAAACCTGCGTTTCCTGTTACTAACCAATTAAATGATTACTTAATTGAGCATAGTAGAAACATTAAAATTCCAATTTTTTACGATGATTTATTGCGTTTTCAAGGATCTATTGTAGTATACGATAAAAATGATGAGGACACCTTGTGGGTTCGTACATATTATTCTGAATTTGAACGTCAAGAGATAGATTTAAGCTTAAAAAAAGTATATACTATTTTACATTCAAATGGTAATGATGACACAATTCCATATTTAAATGTAGATGCTATTGATTATTGTACCTTCGGTAATTCAAAACCTTTTAGAGTAAAAATTCGTAATGTTTTAAATGATAACTATACTTATTTTTATGTAAAAAAAACAGATGCTTCTAGAATATATGGATTAGAATTAGAGCATATTTTATCTCCCTATAATCTTAATTTTTTGGTTTATAAAGACACTTTAATTGAAGAACATATTGCTGGAATACCTGGTGATGATTTTATTAAAGATTTTTTACCTAAATGTACTGAGTCTGAAAAAGCTCAAATAGCTAAAGAGTTTGTAAAGTTTAATGAACGTTGTATGATTCGTTTGTTGGGCGATATGCGTTCTTATAATTATGTAATTGTTCCTACTCATGATTTTGACCATGTGGTATATAAAATTAGAGCTATTGATTTTGACCAACAATGCTTTGAGGGCAAGTTTAAAGTATATTATCCTCAGTTTTTCAAAGAAAACTTCCCTATGGTAACCTTAGTAGGGCAAAAACTTCAAGAAGCTTCAATTAATCAATATAAAATAGAAGAAAGATCAATAGTTGCAAAACGTATTCTAAGTTCAGAAACTAGAATTCAAGAACTGATTTCTTGTATGAAAAACGATATAGTTTCTACTGAAAAAAATGTAAAAATATTAAAACAACAAATTTTCGATTTCACCAAAGATGTTCTTTTTAAAAAGAACTCAAGTATGGGAGAAATATTAGAAACCGCATTACAATTTGTAAAACGTAATTATGAGAATATGAGAGTATCTTAGATTTTATTTAACTAAAATATCACTTCCAGAATAATTAGAATTCAACTCTCTCCAATGACGAATTCTAGGGATATTTATTGAATTGATCATATATTTTCCCTCAAAAATTAACCGTTCACCTTTTTCAAGGTTATTTGGAAAAATCATTTCCAAACCTAGTATTTTGTAGTTTTCTTTTGCTACATACAATATCCAATGCTTTGAAAATAACTCTTTGTGTAATTCTATAGATAGTTTATAACTTTTTGTAGAATTAAAAAGGGTTTCTTCTACAGAATCTATTTGCTTAATTTCAGTAGGCAATGACATTGGTAAGCCTAAAAGGGTTTTATAAAATCGATAGTACCCTTTATTTCTCGTAGGTTCTAATCTATATTTTTTTACTAAAACAGAATCAGTAATTATTTTTCCATCAAGAAAAGTAATAGAACTTTTTTTATTTATTCTATGAATTGAAACATGTTTATCTCTATTACGTTGTAGTTCAAAAAAATTAGAGACATTATTTAACTCAACAATCGAGTATCTATTTGGATTTCTTATTCTTGGCTCTTGAATATGTACTTTAAAATGAGAAGTTTCCCATTCATTTTTAGGGTCATGAAACTGAATACTCTTCTTTAAAATAGTTTCTTTGTTAATAATAGCTTCTTTTTTATTACAACTACCAAAAACAACTACCATCGTTAGTATTGTTAAACATCTAATTAAAAACATTTTATAAAGTACGATACTATTTTATAAACATCCTAATAAAACATTGTTAAAACAACAAAAAAACGTGTTTGAGGTATCAAACACGTTTTTAACTTATTAAAATTTATTTTCCTTAGTTTTTGTACACTAACCCTAAAGAGAAACCTCTTTCATTTCCAAAATTTCGTCCATCTAAATTAAATCCATATCCAGCGGAAACACCAAAATTTTGTTTAAAAACAGGAACATATACATCAAAAGAAAAATTAGTATAATCAACCTCTGTTTGCGATAAAGCAAGAGGCCCTCCATTAGCTCCAAACTCAGCAGATCCGATATCATATCCTGATGTAGCATCTTGAATACCTAACTTTGCATGTGCATATATCCACTCGTTATAATAACCAAGTTTTACACTATACAATAATGCATTAGGTATTTTAAAATCTGAATTACTTCTAATACTGTATCCCGATTGTAACTCAGCAAATAAATTAAAGTTTGTTGTGTATTGAGCAACAACTAAACCATCAATAGCAGTTGCTTTATTTCCTACTGATAAAATACCGTTTCCTTCATAATTACTAAGAGGAAAACTAATTCCAGTGGAACCACCAAAAGAAAATTTACCACCATCATCAAAGTTTTTTTCAAATAACCTTGCTTTCAAAAAAAGTGATAAATCTTGAATACCACTTACCTTACTTTTTTGATGAACTGGATCAACATTACCATCACCACTTTTTACTGAGATGTATGGAAAAGAAGCAATGGCAGATAGCCAATTATTTATTCCGTATTCTCCATAAACACTTACAATTGACGAAGAAATCTCTCCTAAATTAGCTGGATTAGTATCAGTTAAAGTAGCTCCTCGATAAAACTTATCGTAACTTTTATTAGAGTAACTCATAGCAATAGTAAAGCTGTTTTTTTGAGGATAAAATCCACTAATTGGAGTTTGAGCTTTTGCTACAAATGAAAAGCACAAAAGCATAGCTGACCCAAAGAAGGTAGTTTTTAGTTTTAGCATGATAGGTAGTTTTTAGTTGTATCGTTAGACGAAACGAAAAAACAGCCCTTACAAAATAATTTAATCCCTAGTATCCAATAAATTATAAGTTACTTTTTCTTACTCCTTATACTTTCAATAACAACTGTTGCTAAAATTAAACTACCTCCTATAAAAGTATTCATTGTAGGCATCTCTTTTAAGAAGAAAAAAGCCAAAATAATACCAAATATAGGTTGCACACTACTTATAATACTTGCAGTTGATGCTGAAAAGAACTGTAATGAGTGTACCATTAAACTATGGCCAATAGCTGTTGTTAACAATGCTAACAATAATAAATATGGCCATTGAGTTTGAAAACCTGAAATATCCATAAAAAACAATACTGGCAGTAAACATATTGTTATTATTAGTGTTTGATAAAACATTAACATTACTCCATTGTATTGAAGTACGTATTGCTTTAAAATTAGCAATCTTATTGAATAACACAGAGCCGACAATAATCCAAATAAAATGCCTTGTGCATTTGAATTTTCGAGATTAAAATCTGGCGATAAAATATACAAGCCTGCTAAAACTAAAACCCCTAATACTAAGTAAATAGGGTTAAACTTTATTTTAAGAAACAACGGCTCTAAAAAAGCAATCATAACAGGAAATGTATATAGAGACAACATTCCTATAGCAACATTTGATAATTTTAAAGCATAAAAATAGGTAATCCAGTGTGCAGCCATAAAAACACCACCGATAATAAATGGTCCATAATGTTTGGGTGACTTTATGCGAATATCTATTTTTTTGTATTTACAAAACACAAATAAAAATACCATGGCAAAAGATGAACGAAACCATATAATTACTTCTGAAGGCATAGCAATATATCTTCCTAAAACACCTGATGTACTTATAAAAAGTGTGGCTAATAGTAATCCTAAGATATTTTTAATGTGATTGTTTTGCATTAGTACTTTGTTTTCTCCTATTAAATAAGTTCAGTGCAATATATAAAATAGCAGGAATACCAATCCAAATAAGTTCACTATAAATAACTCTTAATCCCCATTTACTAAAAAATTTACTAGCTCCAATTGGAGAAACTTGAATTGGCCTCCATGAAAAAAAGTAACGTGTATTATCAAAAGGAGAAAACAATGCTACTCCTAGCCCTCCATTAGTTAAAGCATCTAATATAGCATGAGACACTGTACAAAGCGTAAAAAAAAGTATATATAACACTCCCTTTTTAGTGAAAAAATAAGCTTTATAAAATAATAGAGTGGTAATTAAACCTATAAAAACTGCAAATAGGATAGAATGTGAAAAGCCACGATGCCCCCAAAAGCTTTCATACTTAATACCGAAACTAAATCCTATTACATCAGTATCAGGAAGCATTGCGCAAAGTATACCTAGTATCCAAAACTTTTTATTTTGAATGACTTTTGAAAAACTAGATCCTAAAGCTATTGCCGTTAGTGCATGTCCAAATATTGATGCCATATTAGTGAAGGTTACATTTTAGTGAAAAACATTAAAGAAAACAATCCTATACCTATATAAATAGCTCCAATAATGTAATTTTGAGTACTTGGATTAAAAAAATCTCTTTTAAAATACTTTGTAAATTTAGTATATATTGATACTACAAAAATTCCCCAAAGTATTGCTATTAATATAAAAATTAATCCCAGAAATAATATTTGGGATGCTTCTCCCTTTTTAGAAATAGTTATAAACTGAGGTAAAAAAACGATAAAAAACAAAATAGATTTAGGGTTAAAAAAACTAATAATAAGACCGCCGAAAAACACATTTTTTGATGGCTCTTTTATCTTTTCTTTCTTCTTTGAAACCCCTTTAGTTTTAAGTATCTTATTCATTCCCAAAATTATCAAATAAAACACACCTCCATATTTTAGTATAGTAAACCCAAATCTAGAATGGATTAAAATTTCTGAAAATCCTATGGTTATCGCAACAACATGAATAAATGTTCCAGCTTCAATACCCAATACAGATAATATTCCAGCTTTATATCCTTTTTCTACTGTTCGTGCTATAATATAAACAAAAGCTGGTCCAGGTGTAATTATTAAAAAAATGGAAGCTATAATAAATAGTAAAACATTTGTTAGATCGGGTATTGTCATTTTTTTGATTTTTTTATCAAAAGTAACCCCGATTAAACAACAAAACCTTAATACAGATTAAGGTTTTGTTGTTTCTTTTTTATTACGAAGTGAACTCAAAAACTCTGGGCTTACCCCTAAATAAGAGGCTATTTGCCTTTGTGACAACCTCAACTCAATTTTTGGATAATCACTTAAAAAATCATTATATCTTTCTTTAACTGAACAAGAAAGACTTTGTTTTATTCTTCTCTCTTTCTTATACAACATTTCATTTCCTAACAACCTAAAGTAACGTTCAAACTTTGGAACTTTTATTAATAATTTATCTATATCTGATCTCTTTAGTTCAAAAACTGCAGTGTTTTCAATAGCTTCTATTGTATAAATAGAAGATGTCTCTTTCCAAAAACTTTGCATATCTAAAATCCATTGATTATCTATACCAAATTCAAAAACTCTTTCTTTTCCTTCTGTATTTATATAATATTTTTTTATACAACCTTTTACTACAAAAAATTTAGATAAACATATAGCCCCTGAAATTAATAGTTTTTCTTTTTTAGTAATTTTTTTATAGCTCAGTAAAGAAACAAAAAACTCTTCTTCTTCTTTACTAAGTTCAATATATTTATGTAGAGATTTTAACAATAAATTAAATTCCATTTGTTTAAATATCTTGCAACGTTTTCAATGCTTTATTAACTGAATCTATTTTAATAAACGTGATTAACAAACGTAAACCATTTTTGGTTTCCTTTTCTTTCATAACACAGCTTTTTGAATGTTTTTGAACATACTGTAGCATCTTAGAAAAAGCTTCAGTTTGATAAAAATCGCTTTGCTGATTAGAAACAAAATACCCAATCATTCGTTTTTGTTTTAAAATCATTTTTTCCAAACCTAACTCTTTCGCTAACCACTTTATACGAACACTATCTAATAAATCGGCAACTTGTGTTGGGTATTCTCCAAAACGATCAATAATTTCACTCTCAAAGACCAATAATTCGTCTTCAGTAGTTAGGTTCGATAGTTTATTATATAAGCTTAATCGTTCAGACACAGAATTTACGTAATCATCAGGAAATAGGATTTCAAAATCAGTATCAATTTGGACTTCTTTTACATATTCTTTAGGGCCTTTATCTTCTGTATTATAAAGCTCTTTAAACTCATTTTCTTTCAGTTCTTCAATAGCTTCATGAAGTATTTTTTGATACGCATCAAAACCAATGTCATTAATAAATCCGCTTTGCTCACCTCCTAATAAATCACCAGCACCACGAATTTCTAAATCTTTCATAGCTATATTTAATCCACTACCTAAATCAGAAAATAACTCAAGTGCTTGAATTCTTTTACGAGCATCTTCAGTCATATGATGATACGGTGGTGTTATGAAATAACAAAAAGCCTTTTTATTTGAACGCCCTACACGACCTCTCATTTGATGTAAATCAGACAGCCCAAAATTATTCGCATTGTTTATAAATATTGTATTTGCATTTGGAACATCTAATCCACTTTCAATAATCGTAGTAGACACCAATACATCAAACTCATTATTCATAAATCCTAACATGAGTTCTTCTAACTTCTTACCTTCCATTTGTCCATGTCCAATACCAATTTTAGCATCAGGCACTAAACGCTGTAATAAACCTGCTACTTCTTTAATATTTTCTATTCGATTATGAATAAAAAATACTTGACCTCCTCTAGAAACCTCATAAGAAATCGCATCACGTATAGTTTCTTCACTAAAACGAATTACATTCGTTTCAATAGGGTGTCGATTTGGTGGCGGTGTTTTTATTACTGATAAATCACGTGCAGCCATTAAGCTAAATTGTAATGTACGGGGTATAGGAGTTGCTGTTAGTGTTAGTGTATCAACATTTTCTTTAATCGTTTTCAATTTATCTTTAGCAGAAACTCCAAACTTTTGTTCTTCATCAATAACTAACAATCCTAAATCTTTAAATTTAATACTCTTATTTGTTAACTGATGCGTTCCTATAACTATATCTACACTTCCTTCTGCAATTCCTTCTAAAACTCCTTTTCGTTGTTTTGCGGTCCTAAATCTATTTAAGTAGTCAATTGTAACCGGAAAGTCTTTTAATCGACTAGAAAAGGTTTTAAAGTGCTGAAACGCTAAAATAGTAGTTGGTACTAACACTGCCACTTGCTTTCCATTATCTACAGCTTTAAAAGCTGCTCGTATGGCAATTTCAGTTTTTCCAAATCCAACATCACCACAAACCAATCGATCCATAGGTTGTTCTTTTTCCATGTCAGCTTTTACATCTTGAGTTGATGTAAATTGATCTGGAGTATCTTCATATAAAAAACTTGCTTCTAATTCGTGTTGCATATGAGTATCAGGCCCAAATGCAAAGCCTTTTTCTAACCTTCTCTTAGCATATAATTTTATTAAGTTAAAAGCTATTTCTTTAACTCGTTTCTTCGTTTTTTGTTTAACTTTTTTCCAAGCGCCTGATCCTAGTTTATATATTTTAGGTGCTTTTCCATCTTTTCCATTGAATTTAGATATTTTATGTAACGAGTGGATACTTACATATAAAATATCACGATCTCCATATATTAACTTTATGGCTTCTTGCTTTTTACCCTCTACATCAATTTTTTGTAATCCTCCAAACTTTCCAACTCCATGGTCAATATGTGTTACATAATCACCAACATCAAGTTTTGTTAATTCTTGAAGTGTAATTGATTGCTTTTTTGCGTATCCATTTTTTAATCTAAATTTATAATAACGTTCAAAAATTTGATGATCTGTATAGCAAACAATTTTTTCATTTTCATCTATAAATCCTTGATATAATGGAAATACAATAGTCTCATAATGTACTTCTTGTTCAGCATCATCAAAAATATCTTTAAATCGCTGCGCTTGTTTATCATTCGCACAAAAAATATAATTGGTAAATCCGTTATTATGATTTTCGTTTAGGTTATCAATTAATACATTGAATTGTTTGTTAAACGAAGGTTGTGGTTTTATGTTAAAAAACACATCTTTATCAGGGTTTTCTTTTTTTAACTCTGAACGAAATGAAATTTCTGCTACAGTGAAATTCTCTAACTGATTTTTAATTTCATTACCATTACTAAATAAAGCTGATGGTTCTGAATGGTTTATTTCTTTTGATAATTCACTAAATGCGATTTCAGCTTTTTGAAAAAACTTATCTAACTGTGCTCCTATTAATTCAATATTTCTAGCAAATATTCTTGTTTTTGAAGAAATATATTTTAGAAAACTCTCTCTGCTTTCTTGCAAAGTTTTATTTTCTACATTAGGCATAATACTAACCTTACTTAACTTATCTTTAGAAAGTTGTGTTTCTACATCAAAAGATCGAATACTATCAACTTCATCACCAAAAAACTCAATACGATAAGGTTCGTCATTAGAAAATGAGAATACATCAATAATACCTCCACGGACCGAAAATTCTCCTGGTTCGGTAACAAAATCAACCCTATTAAAATTGTATTCAAAGAGTACTTCGTTTACAAAATCTAAAGATACCTGCTCACTAACCGCTAACTTTAAAGTGTTTTTTTCTAGTTCTTTTTTAGTAACCACCTTTTCAAAAAGTGCCGTTGGATACGTAACTATAATTGCTGGTTTTTTACGTGAATTAATCCTATTTAATACTTCAGATCGTAATAATACATTTGCATTATCTGTTTCTTCTATTTGGTACGGTCTTCTGTAAGAACCTGGATAAAACAGTACATTTTTTTCTCCCAATAATTGTTCTAAATCATTGAGATAATAAGCAGCTTCTTCCTTATCATTAAAAATTAATAAATAGGGTTTATCTGCTTGTTTAAAAGTTTCTGAAATAGTAAAAGACAACGAAGAACCGACCAAATTCGTTATTTGAAAATGGTTTTGTTCTTGTTGAAGCTGGTTTACAATCTGTTTTACTTTACCAGATTGTTGGTAATGATTTACAATAGTTTGCTTACTCAACGTAAAAAAATTTTACACAAAAGTAAGATTATTATTTTTTGTAATGACCCTGAAGTTATTTTGATTGCATATAAAAAAACACCTATTTTGGTTTCTTAAACAATTGCTATATGAAAAACTTACTTTCTATTATACTCTTCTCTATTTCTACTATTCCATTATGGTTATACATAGTTGATGGTTATTATCAAAAAAATATAAAAAAAGGATTTCATTATATACTTACATTCATTAGTATTATCATAATTTCTTCTATTATGTTAAGTATATACAGGTTATATTTTGTTTTTACTCTTCCTTTAATTATATTCATTTTTATTATTCAAACTAAAAGAAAAAAATAATTTAAATACTCTTTATTTTACAGATTTCTTTGTTAGGTAAAACAATGACTCCGGTAGGATAAATATATAGGATTACACCTTCAAAAGCACTTTCAAACTCTAAAAGAGCTTCTTCATTTTCTAATTCACATAATATAGCTCCTTCTTTGATTAAATCTCCCTCTTTAACATGCCATTTCTTTATTTTTAAGTTTTTAATTTCTTTAAAATCTGGGACAATGATCGAAGATTCTTTTCCTTTTTCTAAAATAAGACTCTTTTCTTCAATATTATCAATCAGTTTTTTTTCCTCATTAATAATTTTAAAAATATTTTTAAATAGTTTTTTTATCATTATAAAACACTTTTTTATTAAAATTAAGTATAAAAATTCTTAAAATATCAAAAGTGTTCCTTTATTAAAATATTCAGCAGTTATTTTTGTTCCATTAATAACATCTGTATCCCAATCTTGACTTATAAGCCATTTGTTTTTGAGTTTGTTAATTACTACATGAAATCTTCCATAAGTAATAAAAGGTTCTTTATTTTTTTCAGTGTATTTAATGCGATAATATCCTACTTCGTACCCTATGTTTTTTTTATAAATTCTTTGTTCAAAACTGAAATCTATTTGCCTTTTTCTAGTACTTATTTTTTGATATGATGACTTTTCTGAGTTTTTATATTCCTTACCCATTCGTATACCATAACTGTTAACTCGTAGTACATCATCGGTATGTAACTTATTAAATTCCTTCCAATTTTTAGCTTCAAAGTGTTTTTTAAACGGTTTCCAAAGTTCTTGATTAACCTCACGAATAATAGTTTTTTTATTTTGTGAAAAACTACATGTGCTTAAAAAAACAAAAATCAGTAATGTATACACAGATTTCATAAATATTTTCTTTATAATTGACCTGTTAACAAGTTACTGATTTTTATTTACAATGCTTATTTTTAGATAGTTTCTAAAATTTTACTTGTTTTCACAATAGTTTTCTTTCAGTTTTACATTATGTAGTTTTTTCCATACTTGGTGCTCCAATGGTTGTGGTGAAAATCGAAAAAGTGGTATGTGTTTTTTTGTTTGTTTACAATAAAAACATTCTATAGATACCTGTAGTGTAATCAACTTTTTTGTTCTGAAAGAATCATGGGTAATTACCTTTCCTGTAAACTTAGGTATTCCTTTTATTATTCCTTTGAAAACAACTGTTACTTGTGTTTCAGGTATCACTTTTTCTCTTTCTTTATTTACCGCTTTCATTAATCCATCAAAATATAACTTCAAATTATCTTGAAAGAATTTAGCATTTGGTTTCTCTTGCAAGTTTATATTCCATACAAAAACGTACGACCAAAATTCTGAACTTTCAATACTACCCCACCCTTTTGCAAATCGAATATCTTCATAGCCTACAAAGTCAATTTCTGGTGCAAAACCAAAAGGTAAATGAATAACTTCTTTACCCCAAGTACTATCTGCTACTAACAAGAGGTTCTCTTCTTTTTGTCCAAATGTTGCTATAGTTGTTAATAGTAGTGTTATTACAAGTAGTTTATTCATGTTTTATTTATTTTTAAATATTTATCAAAGAATACAGTTGAAAATCTCTTCTCTATTATATTACAATTGTAAGGTAACATCAAAACCAATAGCATCAGATATTGCTCCATCTCTAACTTTACTTGTATAGTTAACTTTCCAACGTCTTCTATCTATTTTAAATTTTGTTGTTAACCTTTTATTTTCATAATCCATTGTAGCATTAAAGTTAATAGGTTTTGTAATACTTTTCATGGTAAGATTTGCTTCAATTCGAACCGCTCCATCTTTAAAATATTTCACTTTTGTAATTATCAAACTTGCTTTAGGATGTTTTTGTACATCAAAAAAATCAGGATCTTTTAAATGGTTTTCTAAATTTGTCTTCGCTTTACCTTTTTCAATATCTGTACTTACTATACTATTCATGTCAATAATAAATGAACCACCAGTAATTTTATCGTTAGTTTTAATAAAATAACCTTCAGTAAAGTTAATCGTTCCTTCATGACCTCCAAAATAAAAAGTATAGTATCCATTCCATTTTATGGTACTGATTTTTGTGTTTATTATTAATTTTTCTTGAGCCTTAATATTCATTGATAGACTCATAACACTGATAATTACAATTAAAAAATTTTTCATGATATTTATATTTTGAAGTAAAACTAAAAGGGCTTTAAAATATAAGTGTGAAAAAAGTGTAAAAGAAGTGTCAACAGTTGTAAAATGTCAGATAATTGTATGTTATTTACCAAAATTATGAGCAAAAAAAAGATTTATATATACTTTACTTTGGCCAGTATTCTATTATTAGGGTCATTCATTTCTTATTTTAATTCAGATGAAAATGATTTTTCTGAAAGAGTAAAAGTATCATTACGTTCAGTAGGTAATCAATTATTACTTTCAAATAATGATAGTACTTCCTTAGTTTTACCTATTCGTGAAATAGGTTCTTATAAATATCAGTTATCTTTTCAAAACAATCTTTCTTTTGAACCTAGTGATTTAACAACAATTATTAAAAATAGTTTTGATAAATCATCACTTCCTAGTTTTTATAGAATAGCTATTTTACGTTGCTCTGATGGTGAAGTTGCTTATAGTTATGAAATAAAAAATCATAGTGAAAAAGATATTATACCATGTAAAGGCAGAGTATTACCTAATACTTGTTATACGGTTGATGTTAAATTTACCAATAAAACAGAACAGCTTTTAAATAAATACGCATTTTTACTAATTTTTCTCATACTAGGGTTTACTGTTTTTTTAGATTTCCTTTTTTCAAAAAATAAACATACTCATTCATCAAGTTTTTCTAAAAATGCAATTACTATTGGTAGTTTTGGATTTTATCCTGATCAACATAAATTGATTCGAGAAGCTGTTGAAATTACCCTTTCTAAAAAAGAATGTGAATTGCTTGCAATTTTTGCCGACAGCCCAAATCAAATTATTAAACGTGATGAGCTTTCTAAAAAAGTATGGGAAGACAATGGTGTTTTTGTTGGTAGAAGTTTAGACACCTACATTTCTAAATTACGTAAAAAGTTAAAGGAAGATTCTTCAATTAAAATTACCAATGTTCATGGTGTAGGATATAGTTTAAAAATTGAGGATACTAAAAATTGATACTTTTATTTTCTCTTTTTAATAATTACTTTTTGTTTATTAAAAAAATAGATTTTAACCATGTTTTTTTAAGTGATAATATCAACTGCAACTAAACTATCTCCTTTTTTTAAAACTTTCTTAAAAAGCGCATTAAAAAGAGCCGTTTTAATTAATCATTCTTATACTATTTAAAACATATAATAAGAAAAATTGATACTAAATTTTAGTGATAGATCTTGCAAAAATTTACATTTTTTTGTTTGTGACTTTTTTTAAAATTGCGCTTCTAAAAAATACAAGATTGTTTACTTTTACATTAATTAAAAAAATAAAAAAATTATGTCTATATCAGATTTATATGCAAGTGGAAAACACAAACAAGAAATAGGTCATTTTGCAAGTGTAGTTAAAATAGCAAAGATTGATAATGTGATTTCAGAAGGAGAACAAAAATTATTAGATAGAGCTGCAGTTAAATTAAATATTAGTTCTGAAGAATATACAGAAATTTTAAAGAGTCCTGAAAAATTCCCTGTAAATCCTCCAGTAAGTTATGATGAACGTATTGAACGTTTATACCGATTAACAAAAATGATTTTTGCTGATGAAAGCGTTGATAGAGATGAAGTAATTATTATGCGTAAAATTGCTATTGCTTTACAATTTCCTACTGATAATGTAGAAAAAGTTTGTGATGAAGCTATACACTTAATATTAAATAATAATGATCTTGATACTTTTACTGAAGCTATAAAAAAAGTAAATTTAATTTGATTATATACTAAATTTACATAAATTTAGTTTTTAGTATAAACTCCACCCTTATGAAATCAACGTTTTTCTTAGTACTATTTTGTTGTTCTTTAACAACATCTATCATTTCGCAAAATTTAAATGAATCATGGCAAATTGGTGTAGGTTTTGGTATTGCAAAATTTAATGAAGGTGATGCTAGTTATATTGGTGACCAATATATTTTTCAAACACCTAGATTAAATTTAACGATGCCTATTGGTGAACGATTATCAGTTGATGGTGCTATTTCTTTTAATACTATTAATGATGTTGGTATTATGTCAAACTCTGTTAAATACTTTTCAATGGATGCCTCATTACGTTATAATTTTGATGCAATTTTAAATAATTTTAGTCCATACCTTTTTGTTGGTGGAAGTATTGTAGATTCTGAACGTAAAATGACTCCAACTTTTAACATTGGTGCTGGAGGTATTTATTGGGTTTCTGATAGAATAGGAATTAATCCACAAGTATATTATAAGCACTCTTTAGAAAGTTATGAAAGCATGCGTTCTCATATACAAGGTGCTTTAAGTATAATAATTAAATTAGATTGGAATAATCTATTTGAAGGTGGTAATCACGCAGCTAGATCATCTGGATCATGTAATTAATACTCACACTATAAAAAATAAAAAGAGCGGTTTAAAACCGCTCTTTTTTGTTTATAATTTATTTACAGCATTCTGCAAACGCTGAATGGTATTATCTTTACCAATCATTTCAATAATATCGAATAAGTGAGGCCCTTTTAAAGCTCCTACTAAACTTAATCGTAAAGGTTGCATTACTTTACCAAAACCTACTTCTTTTGCAGTAATCCATTCTTTAACTATTTTTTCAATGTTCTCAGAAGTAAAATCTTCAATACTAGAAATTACAGTTATTAATTCTTCCATTAATATTGGAGTTCCTTCTTTCCATTGCTTTTTACTTGCTTTTGCATCATATTCGCTTGGATTAACAAAGAAAAAGTTAGATAACTCCCAAAAATCAGCTACAAATGTTGCTCTTTCCTTAATTAACGAAACTACTTTCTCAATATATTCATTGTCTTTTTCAATTCCTTTTTCCTTTAAAATTGATAAAAACTGTGCTGTTAGTTCTGTATTTGATTTTTGCTGCATGTATTGCTGGTTAAACCAATTAGTTTTCTCAGGACTAAATTTTGCTCCAGACTTGCTTACTCTAGTTAAATCAAAATTATCTACTAATTCTTGTAATGAAAATAATTCTTGTTCAGTACCAGGGTTCCACCCTAAAAATGCTAACATATTTATAAAAGCGTCTGAGAAATATCCATCTTCTTTATAACCACGTGAAACATCTCCAGTTTGCTCATTTGTATATTCTAAAGGGAATACAGGAAACCCTAA
Organism: Tenacibaculum sp.; assembly: GCA_042093175.1. GTDB lineage: Bacteria > Bacteroidota > Bacteroidia > Flavobacteriales > Flavobacteriaceae > Polaribacter. The sequence continues at coordinate 26,734 of JBELFC010000022.1, forward strand.
TTTATCACCATCACGTTTACTTAATTTTCCTTTTCCAACTGGTTTTAAAATAAGTGGTAAATGCGCAAACTTAGGCGCTTCCCAAGTAAAAGCTTTATACAAAAGTATATGCAATGGCATAGATGGCAACCATTCTTCTCCACGAATTACATGAGAAATTTCCATTAAATGATCGTCAACAATATTAGCTAAATGATAAGTTGGCATACCATCTGATTTATACAGTACTTTATCATCTAAAGTATTCGTGTCTATTTTAATAGTTCCACGAATCTCATCTTGCATAATTAAAGTTTCATCTTGTGGAATTTTAAAACGCACTACATATTTTTCACCAGCAGCTAATTTAGCTGTAACTTCTTCTTTAGATAAAGCTAACGAGCTTTGAAGCTTTTCACGGTTATGCCAATTATAAATAAAGGTTTTTCCTTCAGCTTCATGCTTTTTACGGTGCGTATCTAATTCTTCAGCAGTATCAAATGCATAATAAGCCCATCCATTTTTAATTAATTGATTAGCATATTGCTTATATAATTCTTTCCTTTCTGACTGACGATATGGTCCAAATTTTTCATTTTTACCTGGTCCTTCATCAAACGGTATATTACACCATTCTAATGAATCTATGATATATTTTTCTGCATTAGCTACATAACGAGTTTGATCAGTATCTTCAATACGTAAAACAAAGGTTCCATTATGTTTTTTAGCAAATAAATAATTAAATAAAGCGGTTCTTACACCACCCATGTGTAAAGGTCCTGTAGGACTTGGAGCAAAGCGTACTCTTACGTTATCAGTCATTTTTTGTACTTTTAAATCTGTGTGTACCAATTTTGAAAGCACAAAGATACTTATACCTTTCAAAGTTTAAAATTATCCATAACAAAAATGCTCTTCAAAAAAATTTGAAGAGCATTTTTAAAATGGTAATTGATTATTTTTTTATTAAAATTTATAGTAAACTCCAAAATTTAAAGCTGCTTTTTTTGCTACATTTCTTCCGCCAAAAGCTCCACCAAAACTAGCATTTGCTCCAAAGTTTTGATTAATTTCTCCAATTAACTTTAAACCAAAAGCTGCATAACTTTGATCATTCACATATAAACCTGTAAGATTATTACTTAATGGTAAAGCAATATCTCCGTTTTTTAAAGACATTACACCATCTAAAAAACCTGCAACCCAAAGCCAATCAATAGCTTTATAACCTAGTTCTCCTCCTAACTTATAAGCACTACTATAATCATTGGTTCTAATATCAAACCCAGTAAATGCTTGAATATACCAAGAATTAAAACCTCTTCCTGCTAAAATTAATGGAGTAACTGTCCAAGCATCATAACCAGTTCTTAATCCAGATGCTTGATTGAAACTTCCTGTGTTTGCTTCAATTCCTAATTGTCCGGATAAAATCCATTTTTTATTATAAAAATTATGCTTTACTCCAAATTGAACATTTCCAATTGAAGAAGTAGATTCTTTTGTTGTAAAAGGAATTGGTAATAATGTTTGACCAGCTATATCTCCTGATTGAACCATTTTTAAAGGAATATTCGCAAATAAAGTCGTTTTATCAGAAATTCCATATTCACCATACAACTGTAATGTATTATCTGTAATTTTTCTTTCGGTATTATAATCAGGATTACCAAAAAGTTTATCATAATTTGAAATAGTTGTGAATGATAATTGTACATATCCTTCATTCTTCTTTTTTGTCCACGGACTTTGAGCAAACACTGAAGTTGCAAATAATACGGTTACTAAAACGCCTAGTTTTTTCATGTCTTTGTTTTTATTTGAAATTAATAACACTTGTTCTGTTATTCACTATAAATATAAAATTAGTAATACTATTTTAAAGTTCTATACAACTCAAAAAGTTATTAATTATAAGGTTTAGTGGTTTACTTTTGGTTTTTCTTACAAAAAACACTTCAAATATTTTATTATAAAAGTAGTATTTTTATAAGTTATAAAAAATGAATAAAAGAGAAAGATTTAGAATAAAGATGCTTAAGTACAAGAAAAGACTTAAGATTTTAGGAATAAATGAGGTTGAATATGAGAATTTGTATGCATACAGATCTCATGGAAAACCATGTAGTTGTTTTTTATGTAGAAGTGAAAAACACAAAAGAAAAATAAAACACAAAAAGAGCTATATCATATAGCACACTAATTTTAAGAAGTTACTTTTATGGAAGTGTTCAATTCAATAGAACAAAAACTACAACAGTTTAGTAAAAAATACTATACAAATGAATTAATAAAAGGAGGAATATTATTTTTTTCAATAGGATTAATATATCTTTTTTTTACTTTATTTATTGAATATTTTTTATGGTTAAAACCAACAGCCAGAACCTTATTGTTTTGGTTATTTATACTAGTAGAATTACTACTATTAATTCGTTTTATATGCTTTCCAATTTTTAAGTTAGTTGGTCTTAAAAAAGGAATTTCTATTAAAGATGCTTCAAAAATAATAGGCGATCACTTTCCTGAAGTTAAAGATAAATTATTAAATGTATTACAACTTAAAGAAAACTCCGAGCAATCTGATCTTTTATTAGCTAGTATAGAGCAAAAATCAAAAGAATTACAACCAATTCCTTTTACGAAAGCTGTAAGTTTTAAATCCAATTTAAAATATGCTAAATATGGTTTGATACCTGTTTTAATTTGGTTCTTAACTTTAATAACTGGCTTAAACACTAAACTTAGCCAAAGTTTTGACCGTGTAATAGATTTTAATACAGCTTATACACCACCTGCTCCTTTTTCATTTTCTTTAACTAATACTTTATTGAACGTTATTAAAGGAAAATCAATTACAGTTTATATAGAAACAAAGGGAGAAATATTTCCTGAAGAGGCTAAAATATATTATAATAATCAACAATATTTCTTACAAAATAATGGCAATGGATTGTTCTCTTATACCTTTAATGAAGTTCAAAAACCAATTAATTTTTATGTAAAAGCTAATAATGTTTCTTCTAATGATTATAAAATAAATGTTATAAAAACTCCTTCAATTCAAAATATTTCACTTGAGTTAAATTATCCTAATTATACTAAAAAGAAAAATGAAATAATTTCTAACTCTGGAAACATAAATGTTCCACAAGGAACATTTATTACTTGGGTTATTAAAACTTCTGAAACTGATAGTGTTGCATTTATTAATGGTCATAAAAAATATTTTTTTAATAAAATTAATGAAGACAATTTTAATTACAAAAAGCAAATTTTAGATAACACTAATTATCTTATTTCAACTTCAAATAAAAACTTAAAAGGGTACGAACAATTGCAGTTTTCTATTAATGTTATAAAAGATGAGTTACCAAATATTATCGTACAATCTAATATAGACAGTTTAAAAAGAGGTGATGCGCAATTTATTGGTCAGATATCTGATGACTATGGATTTACGAAACTTGAAGTTGTATATAAAGAAGAAAATAATATTCAAAATACTGATTATCAGTTAATTAATATAAATAATAAAACAATACAAAGCTTTTATTATGAGTTTCCAAAAGAGATAAAATTAAAAAAAGGAGTTAATTATGAAGTCTTTTTTCAAGTATATGATAATGATAAAGTAAATGGTATTAAAAAAGCTATAAGTAGAAAGTTTTATTACCGTCAAAAATCAAAGAATGAAATTGATGATGAACTTTTAGAAGAACAAAAGAACTATATTGAAAAATTAGAAAATTCTTTACAAAAGCAACAAAACAGTAAAAAAGATCTTGAGAAAATTCAATTTGATTTACAAAATAAAAAAAATATAAGCTGGAGCGATCAAAAAAATATTAAAAGTTTAATTAAGCGTCAAGAGCAATATAAGCAAATGATGCAGCGTCAAACCAATAAATTACAAGAAAATTTTACGGAAAAAAATGAAAAAAATAAAGATTTAGAAAAGAAAAAAGAAGATTTAAAAAAACGTATAGATGAACTAAAAAAGCTTGATAAACAACAAAAACTATTAGATGAATTAAAAAAATTAGCCGAAAAACTAAACAAAGAAGAACTAGTTAAAAAGGCTAAAGAATTATCTGAACAAAATAAACAAGAAGAGCGAAGTCTTGAGCGTATTTTGGAAATGACAAAACGTTATTACGTTGAGCAAAAAATGAATCAAATTGCCAATAAACTTGATGATTTATCTAAAAAAGAAGAAGAAGAATCGAAAAAAGACGATTCTAAAGAGCAAAACAAGAATCAAGCTAAAGAAATTCAGAAAAAATTAAACAAAGAATTTGATGGAATTAAAAAAGATCTTAAACAATTAAAAAAAGAAAATGAGAAGTTAAAACAACCAATGGATATACCCGAAATGGATAATTTAAAGGAGGAAACACAGAAAGAACTTAACAAATCATTAAAAAATTTAGAAGAAAACAAAGGGTCTGATGCAAAGAAAAGCCAAAAGAAAGCATCAGAAAAGATGAAAAAAATGAGTGAAAAAATGCAAGAATCCATGCAAGCAATGAGTGCAGAAATGCAAGAAGAAAACATGGAAGGTCTAAGACAAGTATTAGAAAACTTAATTACTTTTTCATTTAATCAGGAAGAATTAATGAATACTTTTTCTAATACATCATCATCACATCCAAATTTTGGTACTAATTTAAAAAAGCAACATCAATTAAAAACATACTTCGAACATATAGATGATAGTTTATTTACACTGTCAATGCGTGTACCAACAATAAGCACAAAAATTCAAGAAGAACTAGCCAATGCTCATTACAATATGAACCAATCATTAGAAAATTTTGCTGACAATAATTTTAGAAATGGAATCTCTAATCAGCAATACGTAATGACTTCTGCTAATACGTTAGCAGATATGTTGAGTAACACCTTGGATTCAATGAAAAATCCAAAGCAAGGACAAGGTAAGGGAAAAGGGAAAGGAAAATCATTTAGTTTACCTGACATTATAAAAAAACAAGGAGAATTAATGAAGAAGATGAAGGATGGAATGAAGAAAAGCTCTCAGGGAAAACCAAAAGATGGAAAAGGAGATAAAAAAGGGAAAAAGGGCGAAAAACAAGGACAAAAAGGAAAAGGAAACAAGCAAGGAGATAGCATGGATGGAGAATTATACCAAATATATAAAGAGCAATCAAAATTAAGACAACAATTAGAGAATGCTATAAAAAATGGTAAAGATGGAAATGGAAGTGGAAAAAAAGCTTTAAAACAAATGGAAGAGTTAGAAAATCAAATATTAGAAAAAGGTTTTACACAAGAAAGCCTTAATAAAATGAAACAATTAAATTATGAGCTTTTAAAGTTAGATAAAGCAGCTTTAGAACAAGGTAGAAAAAAAGAAAGAAAGGCAAATACCAATTTGCAAGACTATAAAAACACCAACAAAAAAGAACTTAAATTTAAAAAGCTCTTTTACAATCAAACAGAAATTTTAAACAGACAATCACTACCTTTGCGCCAGAACTACAAAACAAAAGTTAAAAAATATTTTACAACTACTGAAAAGCAAATTTAAACTGTTTTCATAACATAAATTTACTTATAAATAAATATGTTTTTCGATAACTCAAAAGAATGATACAATTTAATTATGAAACTGATTTCAAATTATTAGACGAAACGAAAACTAGTAATTGGATAAATGAATGTATAGATAATGAAGGTTTTGATCTAGGTGAAATCAATTACATTTTTTGTAATGATGAATATTTACATAAAATAAACGTTGAATTTCTTCAACACGATACATTTACTGACATTATAAGCTTTGACTATACACTAGGTAAAGAAATAAATGGTGATATTTTCATATCAATCGAAAGAGTAAAAGAAAACTCTAATGAATATGCTACTTCTTTTCAAGATGAATTAAACAGAGTTATTATTCATGGTGTTTTACATTACCTAGGACTGAAAGACAAAACTGAAGAAGAAAAAGAAAAGATGCGTCAAAAAGAAAATGAATGCCTAATAATTTATAACAAAAAATAAAACGAGTTCCACGTGGAACTGAATATAAAATATGAGTTTATTTAGTACAACATACGATGTAATAGTAGTAGGTGGTGGTCATGCTGGAAGTGAAGCAGCAGCAGCTAGTGCAAATATGGGTGCACATACTTTATTAATTACAATGAACCTTCAAAACATAGCTCAAATGAGTTGTAACCCAGCAATGGGTGGAATAGCTAAAGGGCAAATTGTTCGTGAAATTGATGCATTGGGTGGTTATAGTGCAGTAGTAACTGACAAAACAGCCATTCAATTTAAAATGCTTAATAAATCAAAAGGACCAGCTATGTGGAGTCCTAGAGCACAATCAGACAGAATGCAATTTGCAGAATGTTGGAGAACTATGCTTGAACAAACAGATAACTTAGATTTTTATCAAGATTCTGTAAATGGTTTGATATTTGAAGATAATACTATTGTAGGTGTTAAAACTGCCTTAGGTTTAGAAATAAAAGCTAAAACAGTTATTGTAACTGCAGGTACGTTTTTAAATGGATTAATACACATTGGTGAAAAAACTTTTGGTGGTGGAAGAGCTGGTGAGGGAGCTTCAACTGGTATTACTGAAGATTTAGTATCAAAAGGTTTTGAATCTGGAAGAATGAAAACAGGTACTCCTCCTCGTGTAGATGGGAGATCATTGGATTATTCTAAAATGACAGAACAACCTGGTGATGAAATAACCGAAAAATTCTCTTACTTAAAAACAAGTAAACCTTTACAAAAACAACGCTCTTGTTACTTGACATATACAAATCCTAGAGTACATGAATTATTAAAAGAAGGATTTGAAAGGTCTCCAATGTTTAATGGAAGAATAAAATCTACAGGACCTAGGTATTGTCCATCTGTTGAAGATAAGATTAATCGGTTTGCAGAAAAAGATAGACACCAAATATTCGTAGAGCCAGAAGGTTGGAATACTGTTGAAGTTTATGTTAATGGATTTTCAACTTCCTTGCCTGAAGATATACAAGACAAAGCTATACGCTCAATTGAAGGTTTTGAGAATGTAAAGTTTTTCAGATATGGCTATGCTATTGAATATGATTATTTCCCTCCAACACAATTGAAACATAATTTAGAAACAAAACTAGTTGAGAACTTGTTTTTCGCAGGTCAAATAAACGGAACTACTGGTTATGAAGAAGCAGCTGCTCAAGGATTAATGGCTGGTGTAAATGCAGCTCTTAAAACACAAGGAAAAGACCCTTTCATTCTTAAAAGAAACGAAGCTTATATTGGTGTTTTGATAGATGATTTAATAACAAAAGGTACTGAAGAGCCATATAGAATGTTTACTTCTAGAGCTGAATATAGAACACTATTAAGACAAGATAATGCAGATTTACGATTAACTGAAAAGGCATACCAATTAGGATTAGCCTCTAAAGAAAGATTTGAAAGAGTATTGGATAAGAAGAAAAAGACAGAACTTACAGTTAATTTTATCAAAAATCTAAGTGTTACTAAAGAAGAAATAAATCCTATTTTAGAAGGTAAAAAACTAGCTTTAGTTAACCAAACAATGAAATTATATAAAATAGCTTCACGTCCTCAATTGGATTTTAATGATCTAAAAAAGGTAACAAAACTAGCATCTTTTATTAATGAAAACAATATAGATAACGAAATAATTGAACAGGTAGAAATAGACTTAAAATATTCTGGATATATAGAAAAAGAGAAAAACAATGCAGATAAACTAAATAGACTAGAGAACGTACCTATTCCTTCTAGCTTTAATTATAGTAAAGTAAAATCACTTTCATATGAAGCTAGAGAAAAACTATCGAAAATACAACCTACTTCAATATCACAAGCAAGTAGAATAAGTGGAGTTTCACCTAGTGATATTTCAGTATTGCTTGTATACATGGGAAGATAACTATCTTTAAAATATTTACACAAAAAAGGACGATTCAAATGAATCGTCCTTTTTGTTTTTAATATAAATAATAAAGCCAAACCAACTAGAATAAAACAATGAAAACATATAATAAAACACAAAAAAACATTTTATATAAAATATAATTTGAAGCACTCCTACTCTATTTATACTAGTAAACA
>JBELFC010000023.1:0-8958 GCA_042093175.1 Tenacibaculum sp.
CATTAGAAGGTTTTGTATATGCAATTTCACCTTTTAACTTTACATCTATTGCAGCTAATTTACCAGCATCTGCAGCTTTAATGGGTAACGTTGTAGTTTGGAAACCATCTGATCATCAAGCATACTCTGCACAAGTAATTGTAGATTTATTTAAAGAAGCTGGTTTACCTGATGGTGTAATTAATGTTGTATACGGTGATCCAGTAATGATTAGTGATACTGTTTTATCTTCTCCAGATTTCTCTGGATTACATTTTACAGGATCTACACACGTTTTCAAAGATTTATGGAAACAAATTGGAAACAACATTCATACGTATAAAACATACCCAAGAATTGTAGGAGAAACTGGTGGTAAAGATTTTATTTGGGCTCATAACTCATCTAACCCTTTACAAGTTGCAACTGCAATAACTAGAGGTGCTTTCGAATACCAAGGTCAAAAATGTTCAGCAGCTTCACGTGCATACATCCCTGCTTCAATGTGGGAAGAAGTAAAAGGTCATTTAATAGCTCAAACTAGTGAATTAAAAATGGGATCTCCTGAAGACACTAATAACTTTGTTAATGCTGTTATTCATGAAGGTTCTTTTGATAAAATAGCTAGTTATATTGATGCTGCAAAAACTGACGCTGACGCTGAAGTTATTATTGGTGGAAACCATGATAAATCTGTAGGATATTTTATTGAACCAACAGTAATTGTTGCAAAATCTCCAACCTATGCTACGATGACAACTGAATTATTTGGCCCTGTTATGACTATTTTCATTTACGAAGATGCAGAATGGGAAGCTTCATTAAAATTAGTTGATGAGTCAACTGAATATGCATTAACTGGTGCAATTTTTTCTACTGACAGATACATTGTTGAAAAAGCATCAAAAGCTTTAGAAAATGCAGCAGGTAACTTCTATATTAACGATAAACCAACTGGTGCTGTTGTTGGACAACAACCTTTTGGTGGAGGTAGAGCTTCTGGAACAAACGATAAAGCTGGTTCTGCTCAAAACTTATTACGTTGGACATCTGTTCGTTTAATTAAAGAAACACTTGTAACACCAACTGATTACAAATATCCTTTCTTAGGATAAGATATAAATATCAAAACTTTTAAAACCTCATCATTTTATGGTGAGGTTTTTCATTACTATAAACTCTACACTTAATTAATATAATTTTACTAATTGTAAATCTCACAATAACACAACTAGATCATTTAAACGAATCATAAAATTAATCTTTTGTTTTATCCTACCTTTGCAAAAAAAACATTTAATGCAATTTTCTGATTTACCTATACATTCAACGATACTAAAAGCTCTTACTGAAAGTAAACACCACACAGCTACTCCTGTTCAGCAAGAGGTTATTCCTTTAGTTATAGATAAAAAAGACGTAGTTGTAACTGCACAAACTGGAACTGGAAAAACTGCTGCGTTTGCTTTACCTATTATTCAAGGGTTACTTAAAGAACAAGATGCAGAAAAAGGTGGTAAAAAAATTAAAGCATTAATTATAACTCCTACTCGTGAATTAACAATACAAATTCATGAAAGTTTTAACATGTATGCCAAATACACAAATTTAAGAAGTACAGCTGTATATGGAGGAATGCCTACCGCTCCTCAAAAAGATGTATTAAATAAAGGTGTTGATATTTTAATTGCTACTCCAGGACGATTAATTGATTTACACAAACAAAGTGCTATAGATTTACGTGTATTAAAAACTTTAGTATTAGATGAAGCTGACTTAATGCTTGACATGGGTTTCATTGATGATGTTAGAAGGATAGAAGAGTTATGCCCTCGTAAAAAACAAACATTACTATTTTCGGCAACCATGCCAGAAAAAATAACAGAGTTAGCAAACTCAATGTTATACAAACCAAGAAAAGTAATAATTGCTCCTTCTGGTAGTACTTCAAAAAATATTGGGCAATTATTATATTATGTTCCTAAGAAAAATAAAACTGATTTATGCTTACATTTATTACGTAATACAATTAACGGTAAGATTATCATTTTTAGGCGCACCAAAATTGGTGTTGATAAGCTAGAGCAAACACTTGTGAAAAATGGATATAAAGTAACTAGCTTACATGGCGATAAAACACAAGCGTTACGAAATAAAGCTATTGAAGATTTTAAAGAAAAAAAAGTTACAATTTTAATTGCTACTGATGTTGCTGCACGTGGTATTGATATTAGTAAGGTAGATGCTGTTATTAATTTTGATTTACCTAACATTCCAGAAACTTACGTTCATAGAATAGGTAGAACTGGTAGAGCTGGAAAATCAGGTATCGCTTTTTCATTATGTAGCGCTGATGAAACTTCTTACATAAAAACTATTCAAGAAGTTCTACAAAGACCTATAACCGTTATAGAAGATCACCCCTTCCCTTTAGTAAAACCTAAACATAAAAAACAGCCTAATACCATTAGTAAAAATAAAAAAGGACGAAAATCTACAAACTCTAAAAAAAATAAGAAACGTTGGTATTAACAAATACTACTATTTTATTTAAATATTTACAAATCAATTATTCCCGAAAATTTTTAGTAACTTTATAAACTAAGTACATTATCCCCTTATTAATGGAAAGTTTAAATCAATTTACTCAAGTTTTGGGTTTACGTAGAGCTAAACACTTTTTACGAAGAACCTCTTTCAATTTTACCAGTAAAGTTTTAGATGATTTCTCTAAATTAACTCCAGAGGAAGCATTTAACAAACTTACTTTACATCAGAACAATAAATGGTTAGAACCCTATGATCCTTTACCTACAAATGCTCCTGATGGTAACTGGACATCATCTACTAAAAAACCTACTGATTTTTCTGGTCAATCAAGAAAACGAAGGATTGTAACCTCTTGGTGGTGGTATAATGCAATTACTCAAAATTCATTAAAACAAAAACTCACCTTTTTTTTACATACTTCTTTTACAGTATCTAAAGACAGTGGTGCAGGTACTTCTACACATTTTTTCGATCATTTACGTCTTCTTGAACATTATGCTTATGGGAATATAAAAGAATTGTCTAAGAAAATAACTTTTGATAATTCAATGTTAGATTATTTAGACAATACAAAAAACAATGCTAACAACCCCAATGAAAATTATGCACGTGAGTTTCTGGAATTATTTACCATTTTAAAAGGGCCACAGAAAGGCAGTGGAGATTATACAAATTATACCGAATTAGACATTCAACAAACTGCTAAAGTTTTTTCAGGAATAAAAACACAGATAGACAGGAGTCTACTGGATACTGACACCAACTTACCCAAGGGAAGAATTGTTATAAATCAGCATGAAAAAAATGACAAAACTTTTAGTGATGCTTTTAACAAGCAAACAATTAAAGGTCAAAATACTGAAGCAGGAATAGCACAAGAACTGGATGATTTTGTTGAAATGGTATTCTCTAAAGAAGCTACCGCAATTTCTTTTTGCAGAAAATTATATCGGTTTTTTATAAAAAGCGAATGGAATGATGAAGTTGAGAATTCTATAATAAAACCATTAGCTACTGAATTAAAGAACAGTAATTATGAAATATTGCCTATTGTAAAAAAACTACTTATATCTAAACATTTTTTTGATGTAAGTGATTCAAATCCTAGTGATGAAATAATTGGTAGCATTATTAAAAGTCCACTTCAATTAATCAGTGAAACTATCTCTTTTCTTAAATTAGAAATTCCTGACCCTATAAATAATAGTGCTGAATTTTATACTTTTTTTAATTTTATTCATGGTTCTTTTTTAGCTGCATCTGGTATGAATTTATGGTCACCAGATTCTGTAGCAGGATATCCAGCTTATTATCAAGAACCTGATTTTGATCGTCATTGGTTTTCTTCTAATACTGTATTAGCAAGATATAAAATGATTGAGAGTTTAATTACCGGTAGAAATAAAATTGGGAATAATGGTAGAATTCAAGTAAGCATACACCTTCCTTCATTTGTAAAGGATACTATAAAAAATGCTTCTGACCCTATTGAATTAATTACTGAACTTTCTGGCTATTTATACCCAGAAGTTATTTCTGAGGAAAGAAAAAACTATTTTGCTGAAAATTTATTAGAGGGATTTCCTAATTACTATTGGACTAGTGCTTGGGTAGCCTATACTAATGGTGGTGATGATACTGTTGTAAAATCACGTTTAGACTCTTTAGTAACAAAAATGGTAAATGCACCAGAATATCAATTAATGTAATCTATAAGTATTCTTTTAAATACATCCCCTTATAATGAAAAGAAGAAATTTCATAAAACTAGCATCCTCTGTGTCAGCCTTAGGTTTGATGCCTTTAGAACTGAGAGCTATGCTAAAAACTGTAGATATCGCAAGTTGTGGCGATCTTTCAAACAGAAAATTAGTTTTAATAAATTTAGCTGGAGGAAATGATGGCTTAAACACTATTATCCCTCTGAATGTTTATGATGAATACGCAGCATTGCGTCCAACTCTTAAAATTCCAACTTCTGGAAGTAAAAGTTATATCACTTTAGACAATACACTCTCAGACACTCAAAAAATTGGGCTAAACCCAGCACTTACTGGTTTTAAATCTTTATACGACCAAGGTTCTTTAAGAATACTTCAATCTGTAGGTTATCCTTCTCAAAATAAAAGTCATTTTGCTTCAAAAGACTTGTATTCAACAGGAAATGATGGAAACAGTTGGGATAACGGAAATGATTCTGGTTGGATAGGTCGATTTGTTGAAAAATATTATTCAGGAGAATTAAAAGAAAATTACCCATTGGGGGTACAAATAGGGTCAAATAAAACTGAATTAGGGTTTCATGGTGAAGACGAACATGGACTATCCATAAACATTTCTGGACAGGATCCTTCTGGCTTTTATACTGAATTAAATGGTTTAGGTGGTGTAGCACCTACAAACATTCCAAATTCTGATTTTGGAAAAGAATTAGAATATATTATCAATGTAAACTCATTATCTAATCAGTATTCACAATCTATTTCATCAGCCTTCAATAAAGGTAAAAACATTGCTACCTATCCAGATACCGATTTATCAAATCAATTAAAAACTGTAGCTCGTTTAATTAGTGGTGGACTTCAATCTAAAGTTTATATGGTTCGTATAGGAGGTTTTGACACCCATAATAACCAAAACCAAGCTTCTGGAGATGTTGAAGGAAAACACTATAACTTATTAAAAACTGTTTCTGATGCAGTTGAAGTGTTTATGAGTGATTTAACTTCACAAACAATTGCTGATGATGTGGTTGGTTTAACTTTTTCTGAATTTGGGAGAAAAGCTAAAGAAAATGGAAATTTAGGGACTGATCATGGAGAAATAGCCCCTATGTTTGTTTTTGGAAAGCCTGTAAATGGAGGTGTATCTGGTAATAATGTAGATTTAACTGAAGCTATATCTGGCAATAATTACCAATTAAAAACTGTTCAATTTGATTATAGACAAGTATTAGGTACTTTACTTCAAAACTTCTTAGGAGCAAGTAATTTAGTTATTGATAATGCTTTTTTTAACAATACAACAAGTCAAAGTTTTTCTGATTTAAAAATAAATGAACTACTTAAAAACTCACATTCAGTAGCTACAAATTGTTTAAGCGATACACTTTCTAGTAACGATGTTATTTTAAATAACAATACTAATAAATGGTTAGTTCATCCTAATCCTTTTAATACTATTATAAACTTAAATTCATTAGAAGATTTTTCAACAGTAAATTATCAATTATATAATAATCAAGGCCAACTTATTTTACAAAATTTAGTTAAAGGCTTTAATAACAATATTAAAATAGCGACTCCTAATTTAGCTTCTGGAATTTATTTTTTAAAAATTAAAAATAACGGTAAAACAGAAATACATAAACTCCTAAGATTATAAGTTTTTATTATCCTTTGTATTTAATAGGTACGTGTACAACCTTTTTAGTTTCAAAAAAATCTTCCTCATAATAGGAAGGCAAGTCATAAATAGTTGCAGCAGGGAAATTTATCAACTCCTCTGTTAAATCTCCGCCTTTTAAATACAGTATTCCATTTTTAAGTTCATGGTTTTGCTTTTTTTGTACTTTCTTTTTTATCCAACGATGAAAAGTTTCCATTTGAGCTACGGCCCTACTTACTATAAAATCGTACGTTTCATTAACTTCTTCAACTCTTCCGTGAGTTGTTTTTACATTTTCTAAGCCTAAGCCTTCAACAACTTCATCTACTACTTTTATTTTTTTTCCTATTGAATCAACCAAATGAAAATTAGTTTCTGGAAATAAAATAGCTAATGGAACACCTGGAAAACCTCCTCCTGTACCAACATCCATAACATTCGCTCCTGGTTGAAATTGCATTACTTTAGCTATTCCTAATGAATGTAATACATGACGTAAGTATAACTCGTCAATATCTTTTCTAGAAACTACATTAATTTTCAAGTTCCAATCTTCATACAATTCCTGTAGTTTAGAGAATTGTTCTATTTGTGTTTCCGTTAAATTTGGAAAGTATTTAAGTATGATTTCCATAAAATTGCTAATAAGTTGCAAAAATAGTTAAATGTTAACAAACAATTCCTAACAAAAACTGACGTTTATCATAAAAAACAACAACAAAAAGCATATTTTTGCTCTTTCCTTTAACAAACAATAAATGAAGACAATAAACTTCTCAAGAATAGACAAGCAAAAGTTTTTTAGAACTTTGAATAAAAGAGTTAATTCATACTTTAAAGAAAATAACATAAAACGTACTGGTAACTGGAAATTATATACCAAAGCTATCGTTATGTTTTCTTTATTTTTAATTCCTTTTGTTTTTATCTTAACTGTTGACATGTCGCAATGGATTAAATTAATTTTGACCATTGTAATGGGGATTGGTATGGCTGGTGTAGGTATGAATGTAATGCATGATGCAAATCATGAATCATTTTCAAGCAATAAATGGGTAAATAAACTAATGGGTAGTAGTATTTATATTTTAGCTGGAAATGTATATAACTGGAAAGTACAACATAATGTACTTCACCATACATATACGAATATTAAGGATCATGATGAAGATATTGATGCAGGTAGAATTATCCGTTTCTCTAAACATTCAAAATGGTTGAAAATCCATAAATTTCAAAAATACTATTCTTTCTTTTTATATGGTTTATTAACCATTAACTGGGCTATTACTACCGATTTTAAACAAATGCATAACTATTTAAAAAGAAAATTATCGTATGGTAAATTTCCTAGTCCTGCAACAGAGTGGACTAAATTAGTTATCTCTAAAGTAGCGTATTACTCTCTATGGATTGTATTACCTATTGCCGTTTTAAACATCGTTTGGTGGAAAGTATTAATCGGTTTTTTTGTTATGCATTATACTGCTGGAATTATTTTAAGTGTCGTTTTCCAATTAGCACATGTAGTGCCTAAAACAGAAATGCCTTTGCCAGATGAAAATGGAAATATGAAAAACACTTGGGCAATACACCAACTGTATACTACAGCAAATTTTGCTCCTAAAAATTGGCTTATTAACTTTTATACTGGCGGTTTAAACCACCAAGTAGAACACCATATTTTCCCAAATATTTCTCATGTTCATTATAATAAATTAGCAAAAATTGTAAAAGAAACTGCTTTAGAGTTTAATTTACCTTATAATGAGTATAGAACAACAAGAAGAGCAATTATTGAGCACTTCAATCATTTGGCCGAATTAGGTAAAAAGCCTCAACTAGCATAATAAAAACAACAACGCAATATATAACAATGTCAAACGCATTATCAGACAGAATTAACAGTTTACCTGTTTCCCAAACATTAGCTATGGCAGCTAAAGCAAGAGAATTAAAATCTCAAGGGAAAGACATTATTAGTCTAAGTTTAGGAGAACCAGATTTTAACACTCCTGATTTCATTAAAGAAGCGGCAATTGAGGCCATTAACCAAGATTATAACTCATATACCCCTGTTGATGGATATGTAGAGTTAAAAGAAGCTATTTGCGCAAAATTTAAGCGTGATAATAACTTAACCTATAGCCCAAATCAAATTGTAGTTTCTACTGGAGCTAAACAATCTATTGCTAACATAGCACAGGTTTTATTAAACCCTGGAGATGAAGTTTTATTACCTGCTCCATATTGGGTTAGCTATTCTGCAATTGCTACCTTATGTGAGGCTAAATTTATCGAAATTCCTTCATCTATTGATACTGATTTCAAAATTACGCCTGAGCAATTAGAAGCTGCTATTACTCCTAAAACAAAAATGATTTTCTTTAATTCACCAAATAACCCAAGTGGTTCTATTTATAGTGAACAAGAATATAGAGCTTTAGCTGAAGTTTTAGAAAAGCACCCTCAGATTTATATTTTATCTGATGAAATTTATGAGCATATTAACTATGGGAGTGAACTTTTTAGTTTTGCTGCTATTGAAAGCATGTATGACAGAACCATTACTGTTAACGGATTAGCAAAAGCTTTTGCTATGACAGGTTGGAGAATTGGTTTTATAGGCGCTCCACAATGGATTGCTAAAGCTTGTACAAAAATGCAAGGACAAATCACTTCAGGAACTAATTGTATTGCTCAACGAGCTGCTATTACTGCTGTATTGGCTGAACCTAGTAAAGTACAATATATGGTTGATGAATTTAAAAGCCGTAGAGATATAATGTTATCTTTATTAGGAAAAGTTGATGGATTTAAATTAAATATACCTGAAGGTGCTTTTTATGTATTTCCTGATATTTCTGCTTTTTTCGGAAAAACTATTAAAGGAAAATTAATTAACAATGCTAGTGATTTTTCTATGTTATTATTAGAAGAAGCTAATGTTGCTACCGTAACTGGTGAAGCTTTTGGTGCTCCTGATTGTATTCGTATGTCATATGCTGCATCTGAGTTACAATTACGTGAAGCTGTTAAAAG
>JBELFC010000023.1:9058-34615 GCA_042093175.1 Tenacibaculum sp.
CCTGTAGCACAGCTTACAAACGATTTCGCTTTATGCAGCACTGTATTTTTATCTCCTACCTCTGGATAACCAAGCTTAGATAATTTTTCCTTTACTTTTTGTAAATTTTCTAAAGGAGTATTAACAGCTATTAATGATTTTTCTACATCTACATTAACTGAGTCTACTCCATCAATTTCTAATAATCCTTTTTTTATAGTTGTAGCACAACCACCACACTTTAAGTTTTCTATATATATATCTTGTATCATTTTATTTAGTTTTTTGTTGCCATTGCATATACCCACCTTCTATATTATAAACTTCAAATCCTTTTTTCAATAATATTTCAGCTGCAATCATACTTCTTCCTCCTGATCTACAATATAAATATACAGGTTTAGTTTTATCTAGTAGCTTTAAAGCTTCCTTTTCAAAACTTGAAGATGTCACATCTATCTTAATTGCATTTTCAATAATCCCTTTTTGCCATTCAGCAGGTGTTCTTACATCAACTAATTGAATTTTAGAATCATTTTTTAAAACTGTTTGTAATGTACTAGTAGTAATTTTATTAATTTCTTTAGATTGCCCTTTACACCCTGTTAAAAACAATAAGGTGATTACAACTATAATTTTTATAAATTTCATTTTTATTTATTTTAACGTTGACGGACACACACCAATTGTTCTTTCTATACTTGTTTCTTTTATAGCTTTATAACCACCTGCAACATCTATTACATGATGATACCCTCTTGCTTTTAATATAGAAGCAGCAATTACTGAACGATATCCTCCAGCACAATGTAAATAAAAGTCTTTATCAATTGGAAACTCGTTAACATGTTCATTGATAAAATCTAACGGTGTATTTGTTACATTAATAATATGGTCATTATCATATTCTCCTGGTTTACGAACATCATAAACCGTTGCACCTTCTTTTAATTTATTTTCTAAAGTTGTTGCCGAAACAGACTGTAAGATATCTACTTCATTATTTGTATTTTTCCAAGACTCGAAACTGTTATCTAAATATCCTAAAACATTATCAAATCCTACTCTTGATAATCTTGTTATGGTTGTTTCTTCTTCACCTTTTGGAGTTACTAGTAGTATAGGCTGCTTAACATCTTTTATTAAAGCACCAACCCAAGGCGCAAATGTTCCTCCTAAGCCAATAAAAATAGAGTTCGGTATAAATCCTTTAATAAACTCCGATTGATGTCTTACATCTAAAATTACAGCATCAGAATCATTAGCTATTTTTTCAAATTCAATTACTGATAATGCTTTTGATCCACTTTTTATTACATCATCTATAGATTGATATCCCTCTTTGTTCATTTTTACATTCAATGGAAAATATGCAGGAGGAGGTAATAAACCATCTGTAACTTCTTTAATAAACTCCTCTTTATTCATATTTTCACGCAATGCGTAATTAGTTCTTTTTTGTTCACCTATGGTTCCAACTGTTTCTTTACTTAAATTTTTACCACAAGCAGATCCTGCTCCATGAGCTGGATAAACAATTACATCATCATCTAAGGTCATTATTTTTGTTCGTAAACTATCATATAATAAACCTGCTAATTCTTCCTTAGTCATATCTGCAGCTTTTTGAGCTAAATCTGGCCTTCCAACATCTCCTAAGAATAAAGTATCACCACTAAAAATAGCATGATTATTTCCTGATTCATCTTTTAACAAATAAGTTGTACTTTCTATGGTATGCCCAGGTGTGTGTAAAACAGTAATGGTAATATCTCCTAGTTTAAAAACCTCTCCATCTGTTGCTATATGAGCTTCATATTTCGGTGCTGCTGTAGGACCATAAACAATTGTTGCCCCAGTTTTTTCAGCAAGTGTTACATGCCCGCTTACAAAATCAGCGTGAAAATGAGTTTCAAAAATATATTTTATTTCGCCTTTATTTTTTTCTGCTGTATCTATATAAGACTGAACTTCCCTTAATGGATCAATAATAGCTACTTCTCCATTACTTTCAACATAATATGCCCCTTGAGCTAAACAACCTGTATAAATTTGTTCTATCTTCATAATATTATTCATACGCTTGATGTATATATTGTGCGTATTTTTTTTGATTTAAATTATCTCCAGTTTTAAAAAAATGTACGGCTCCATTAGCTCTCATAAAAAACTGATCTAAACTTACTACTTCTAACAAACCGCTTCTAAAAAGAGCATCCCTTACTGGCCCTTTCACACCAGCAAAATAAAATTTAACTCCTCTTTTATTATAATATCGAATACGCTCTTTAAGCATATCAACTCCTGTACTATCAACTCTATTAATACTTTCAGCATCCAGCACTATTAATTTTAATTTAGCTCCTTTTTCATCAACTAATTCATCTAACTTATCTCTAAAATAATTTGCGTTTGCATAAAATAGTTGCGCATCAAATCTAAAAACCAAAACTTCTTTATCTACAATTACTTCTTTGAATCTATTTTTATTTCTGTAAAAATCAGAATTTGGAACTTTACCTAACTCAATCACATAAGGTCTAGATGTTCTAAATATTAACAATATAAGAGACATCCCTACTCCTGTTAAAATACCATATTTAATACCGAAAAAAAGTGTTGAGAAAAAAGTTGCTACTAATAGCCAAAAATCAAGATTATTAGCACTCCATAATCGTTTAGCTTCTTTCAAATTAATTAAATTAAATACAGCTACTACAATAATTGCTGCTAGTATTGTTTTAGGTAAAAAATAAAACACTGGTGTTAAAAACAATAACGTTATGATTACTAACACTACAGAAATAAATGCTGCAATTCCAGTTTTTGCACCAGATTCTGCATTAATAGCTGAACGTGAAAAACTTGAAGCTGAAGGATATGCTTTAAAAAGAGACCCAATAATATTACTTAATCCTAAAGCTATTAACTCTTGATTAGGCCTAATTCGGTAATCATCTTGTTTTGACTCAAGAGTTTTTCCTATCGATATAGTTTCTAAATACCCAACCATTACTAATGTTAACGCTATAGGCATTAATTCTTTTATTAAATCGATATCAATAACTGGCATAGCAAAACTTGGTAAACCTGAAGGTATGTTTTTAACTATCTCTACATCTGACCAACTTTTCCCAAAATATTTAACTGTAATAATACCTAATATCACTACAATTAAAGCATTTGGTATTTTTTTATTTACTCTTCTAAAAAACATTATAATCAAGCATGCAGTCACTCCAATTATAGTTGTATTTTTATTATAGTATTGTATTTTACCAAAAATATCCTCCAATAAAATGTGTACCTGGTCACTTTGTAGAAAATCAACTCCTAATAAATTTCTAAATTGATTCAATCCAATTATAAGTGCTACAGCTGAAGTAAAACCTGTGATGACAGGTCGTGAAAGAAAGTTAACAATAAATCCTAATTGAAAAACTCCCATTAAAAACTGAATAGTTCCTACTATTAAAGCTAATAATATAGCTATTGCTATGTAACTTTCAGAACCAGCCAATGCTAATGTTGAAACTCCTGTTGCCACAATTAATGAGTCCATTGCTACTGGACCAATGGCTACTTGACGAGAAGAACCAAATATTGCATAAATTAATTGAGGAAATAATGCAGCATATAATCCATAGATTGGAGGTAATCCGGCAATTAAAGCATAAGCTATTCCTTGAGGTATTAAAACTATAGCTACTGTTATACCAGCAATTACATCTCCTTGTAATTGTGATTTTTTATAGTTAGGCAACCACTCTAAAATTGGTATCAGTTTTTTAAGTAACTTCATTTTATTAAAAAAAGTTAATTATTTATATAGTAGAAAGGAATGGTCCATTCTAAAAAATTCTCTTTCTTATTTTTCTTTTCAATTTTGATTTCATGAACTCCTTCTGATAAATTTTTAATATTTATAAAACAAAGTAGTCCAAATTGGTTAGTACGTTCATGATTATCATATCTTATAAAATCTACATTCACTTTTTCTCCATCAAGTAGAACAATGTTATATTTTTTATAACAAGTTGACAAATAATTTGCATAATCATTCTTTTGTTCTTTTTTAGATTTTTCATGATCTTTTACAAATTCACCACAAACTTTATTTCTAATTTTACTTTCATAGGTATATATAGGGATAAAAACTTCTAAAACGTTAGACTCTATTTTATCAGATTGAATTTCAGGAGCCAATAAAAAAGTATTATTTACATTAGCGTCTTTATAATAATTTGAATAAGTTTTATGAACATCGAAAAAATTATTTTCACCTGAAATAACTAAATAAAATATGTTTGTTTTTGCTATTTGTACACTCGTTACAATTCCTCCAGATACTATAAACAAGAATATTAAATATACTAGTGCCTTTTTCTTTTTAAAATTAGATCCAAATACCATTGATACTTGTAAAATACTTTTATAAAGTGGCCCAAAAGACAACATAGAAACGAATTTTACAATCTTAAAGTTAAATGTTTGTAATTTTTCTTTTTCTCTGTTTCTTTTCAAGTTTGCATACAAACCTACAAGAGCTTGAAATATTGAACTTGTAAATATGAATATAGCTGGAATTAAAAGAATATAATGGTTCACATAATCAGAAAGCAAATTATAAACAAATAAATATAAACTTGAAAATAATGCCATATAACCATACATTAATAGAAATGTAAAAGCAACAGAAAAAATAACACTACATAACTCATCTACTTTTTGAATTGAGTCTTTAAGTTTTGGTAAAATTGAAAGAATTTTTTCTGTATAAATTTTTGAATACGCACTATCCTCTATACTATAATCAGGAAACACAGAATTTAAACCTACTAATCCAACCCAATATGCACGTAAGAAAAAATGAATTACAAACATGGACGCTAAAATACTTATAGCTATAAGACCAAAAAGAACTATAAAATAACCGATATAGTATTGTGATGGACTTAAAAAATCTATAAATAAGTTTGTACTCCAACTTATAAGATCGAAAAGTTTAAAAGAACCAAAAATGGCAATTGCAGAAACTAACAATTCAGCTTCCCAACTTTCATCCTTTAGCCTTTGTAACCAACTTTTAGTATCTTTTTTTTCCATAAATTAAAATAATTCACCTTGCGTTTTTCCTTTTATTCTTCCTAAATGTTTGTAAGCTAAATCTGTTACTTCTCTTCCTCTTGGCGTACGCATTATAAACCCTTGCTGAATTAAAAAAGGCTCATATACCTCTTCTATAGTTTCAGCATTTTCGGCTACTGCAGTAGCCAATGTAGTAATACCTACTGGACCTCCTTTAAATTTATCAATGATAGTAGTTAAAATTTTATTATCCATCTCATCTAACCCATGAGCATCGACATTCAATGCCTTAAGAGCATATTTTGCAATCTCAATAGTTATTTTACCATCTCCTTTAATTTGAGCAAAATCTCGAACTCTTCGTAATAATGCATTTGCTATACGAGGTGTACCTCTACTTCTACCTGCAATTTCTATTGCTGCCTCCATTGAAGTTGGTACTTTTAATATAAGTGCACTTCTAAGAAGTATATTACTTAATAATTCAGTTGAGTAATAATGCAGTCTACTACTAATACCAAAACGAGCTCTCATTGGAGCTGTAAGTAAACCTGATCTGGTAGTAGCACCAACTAAAGTAAATGGTTCCAAATTGATTTGTACTGTACGTGCATTTGGCCCAGACTCAATCATTATATCAATTTTGAAGTCTTCCATTGCAGAATACAAATATTCTTCAACAATTGGGCTTAAACGGTGTATTTCATCAATAAATAAGACATCTCTTTCATCAAGATTGGTTAACAACCCAGCTAAATCTCCAGGCTTATCTAAAACAGGTCCTGAAGTAACTTTGATTCCAGCATCTAATTCATTTGCTAAAATGTGAGCTAGAGTAGTTTTACCTAAACCAGGAGGGCCATGAAATAATGTATGATCAAGTGCTTCATCTCTTTGATTAGCTGCTTCAACAAAAATTTTAAGGTTTTCTATTGCTTGATCTTGGCCAGTAAAATCGTCAAATGACAACGGACGTAGTTTTTTTTCTACATCTATTTCTTCATTTGAGTAATTACTATTTTCCGGATTTAAGTTCTCGTTCATATGTTTCACAAATATACTTCAAATAAAATGTTTGTTTTGTGATAAAAGTTACTAAACAAACAACAGGTGTATTGCTAAGGTACTGATAAGAAATGAAAATTATGAACAATAAAAAAAGCCTTTCAAATGAAAGGCTTTTTTTAATTATATATTTTTTTTAAGATGGCTCTTCGCCTTCTAATAATGGTGTAGTTTGTAGTACGAAATCTTTCCCGTGAACATACTCTCCATTTTCATCAGTTTTACTATAATCATAAGCCCATCTATGAACTTCAGGAATAGCTCCTGGCCAGTTACCGTGTATGTGTTCAACTGGTGTGGTCCATTCTAATGTATTAGAATTCCATGGGTTTTGAGTGGCTTTTTTTCCTCTATAAATTGAAATAAAGAAATTAGCTAAGAATATTAACTGAGCTAGTCCTCCTATTATAGCCATAACGGTCATAAATACATTGATTTCAACTAAATCATCAAACATTGGAAAGTTTGTATTTGTATAATAACGACGAGGTAAACCTGCTAATCCAACAAAGTGCATTGGAAAAAATACTCCATAAGCAGTTATAATAGTTAACCAGAAATGCCAATAACCTAATGTCTTATTCATCATTCTACCGTACATTTTAGGGAACCAGTGATAAACACCAGCAAACATTCCTAATAAAGCAGATACCCCCATTACTAAGTGGAAGTGAGCTACCACAAAATATGTATCATGCACATTGATATCTAATGCAGAATCACCTAAAACTAATCCTGTTAAACCTCCTGTTACGAATGTAGAAACTAATCCGATAGAAAATAACATTGCCGGGTTCATTTGTAAGTTACCTTTCCACAAAGTGGTTACATAATTAAATGCTTTTACTGCAGATGGGATTGCAATTAATACGGTTGTAAATGTAAATACAGATCCTAAAAATGGATTCATTCCTGAAATAAACATATGGTGCCCCCAAACAATTGTAGATAAGAATGCAATTGCCATAATTGATCCAATCATTGCACGGTAACCAAAAATTGGTTTACGTGAATTAGTTGAGATAATTTCAGAAGTTAATCCTAATGCTGGTAATAAAATAATATATACTTCAGGGTGTCCTAAGAACCAAAATAAGTGTTCAAATAATACTGGTGATCCTCCCTGATAATGTAATACTTCTCCTGATATAAAAATATCTGATAAAAAGAATGATGTACCAAAACTTCTATCTAGTATTAATAATAAAGCTGCAGATAATAATACTGGGAAAGAAATAACACCAATAATTGCAGTGATAAAGAAAGCCCACATAGTTAAAGGCAATCTTGTCATTTTCATTCCTTTTGTACGTAAGTTTAATACCGTTACAATATAGTTTAATGAACCTATTAAAGACGATGCAATAAAAATAGCCATAGAAACTAACCATAATGTCATACCAGTTCCTGATCCAGGTATTGCCTGTGGTAAAGCAGAAAGAGGAGGGTAAATTGTCCATCCAGCAGATGCTGGTCCTGCTTCAACAAATAATGAAATTACCATTACTACCGATGATAAGAAAAACAACCAGTAAGAAACCATATTTAAGAAACCAGATGCCATATCACGTGCACCAATTTGTAGAGGTATCAATAGGTTAGAGAAAGTACCACTTAATCCAGCTGTTAATACAAAGAATACCATTATTGTACCGTGAATTGTAACTAATGCTAAGTACATATCAGGGTTCATAACCCCATCAGTTTGATGGTTTCCTAAAAACGCTTCAATAATTGAAAATGATGTATCTGGCCATGCAATTTGTAAACGAAATAACATAGACATAAAACCTCCTATAACCCCCATAAATATTCCGGTTACAAGGAATTGTTTCGAAATCATTTTATGATCTTGACTGAAAATGTATTTCGTTACAAATGTTTCTTTGTGATGGTGATCTGACATAATCTATATCTTTATATATATTTTAAAAATATCTTATTTAATAACTTGAGCTAATGTTTTTTGTTCTGATAACCACTTTTTATATTGTTCTTCTTCAACAACTGTGATTTTCATTTGCATATTGTAGTGAGAAGCACCACAAATTTTGTTACATAATAACAAATAATCAAATTCGTAAGGCTCTTCTCCTTTAGCTTTTCTAATCTTATTAATACCTTTAGTTTTTGCTACTACTTCTGAGTTTTGACGCATCTCTTCAGTAGTATACTTAGGTGTAAAAGCAAATTGAGTAACCATACCTGGTACACAGTTCATCTGCGCTCTAAAGTGAGGCATATAAGCAGAGTGAAGAACATCTTGAGAACGGAACTTGAATAATACTTTTTTCCCTTTAGGTAAGTACATTTCAGTAACTTTCTTATCATCTTGAGCACTTGGGTCAGACATATCAACTCCCATTGAGTTAATACCTTTAATAAAGTTTACATTACCTAAACCTAACTCATTATCTTCTCCTGCATATCTAGCTTGCCAATCAAATTGTCTTGAATATACTTCAATTACAATAGGGTTTTCGTCATCACCAACATACATAACGTTGTTCCATGCCCATAAACCATATCCTATTAAAATAACAATGGTAACAGCAGGAATAGTAGTCCATAATAACTCTAACTTATGACTGTCAGCATAAAACAATGCTTTGTTATTTTTATTTCCTCTGTACTTATAAGAAAAGAAGAAAATTAAGAATTGCATTCCAAATTGAACAATCCCAATTAACCAAAAGGTTATATTAAAAAGATTATCATCATGTTCTCCTTCAATTGAAGCAGACTCTGGCAATAAATAAACATTCATTGCAATTAAGCAGTAAATCATCATTGCATAAAGGAATACTAAAAATCCTATTGCTAATTTACCTTGTGTGTCATTGTCTTTATCTGTAGCAATTACAGAACGAAAATTCATAATACGAGTAATTTGCCAAAAGCTAACTCCTATTGCAACTGCTATAAAAATGTAAAATAAAGCGAGCATAATATCTAAACTATTATTAGTTATAATTTTATTTTATTAATGGTGATTACTATCTTCTCCTCTGTGTTCGATGTTATAGTAATGGTGTGTTTCACTTTCATGTAAGAAAGGACTTCCTTTTGCTAATGGATTTACTTTTGCAAATGCACTAAAGGTTGCAAATATAAACAATCCGATGAAGAATAGTATACCACTTATTTCTCCAATTCCGAATCCCCATTGCCCTCCAACGGTTCCAGGCATAATCATTACAAATAAATCAATATAGTGACCTATTAAAATCACAACTCCACCTATAATTACTAACCAAGGAATGCTTTTAAAATCACTATTGATTAATAATAATACTGGGAAGATAAAGTTTAATACAACCATTAATAAAAATGGAAGTTTATATTCATTAAAACGTTGTGCAAAATATGTAGTTTCTTCTGGCATATCAGCATACCATATTAACATGAATTGTGCAAACCATAAGTAAGTCCAAAATACAGAGAAACCAAACATAAATTTAGCTAAATCGTGAATATGACTATCATTTACAAATGGTAAAGCACCTTTTTGACGTAAATATATTGTTACTAAAGCGATTACAGTTAATGCTGACACTAAGAAAGTAGCTAACACATACCATCCAAATAATGTTGAGAACCAGTGAGGATCAATTCCCATAATCCAATCCCAAGACATCATTGATTCAGAAATCATGAAAAACACGATAAATCCAACACCTATGTTGTATAAATTTTTGTGTAATTTTAAATCTCCATTGTCTTGTTGTATAGATTTTTTTCTAATGATAAATCTGAAAATATTCCAACCTAAAAGATAAATAACACTTCTTATAGCCCAACCTGGAAGATTCATAAACCATTTTTTTCCATCAATAATTGGATCATAATTATCACTTAAAGGATCAACAATTCCTTCAGCCATCCATGGGAATAAATGATTTTTATGCATTACAGTTAAGATAATAAATACTAACATAAAACCACTTACATAATGTAAGTTATTTGTTATAGCTTCCATTACTCTAAATAATACAACAGACCAACCTGCATTAGCAACTCTTTGAGAAACATAAAAAGCAAATACTAATAATGTTACTCCTAAGAAAAATAACATAGCTACATAAAAAGCAGACCATGGTCTATTTTGCATTTGGTGAAAAACATGTTCTGCATGATGATCATCATGAGAACCTGCATGTGCATCTTCTGATGCTACTTTAGCGTGAGTAATTTCAGCAACTGTGTGAGCTTCTTTTTTTACTTCTTTAGTAGTAGAAGTAGAAGCATGAGTGGTATCTTTAACTTCCTCTACATGTTTAGCTTCACCATGACTTTCAGTCGTTGCTTCTTCTTTATGTGTAACTTCACCGTGTGCTTCAGTAGATTTTGCTTCTTCAGCATGATGTGTTTTAGCTTCTCCATGACTATCAACCTCTCCATGTCCTCCATGATGAGCAGCCTGTTTTGCAATAATCTCTTTTGCTTCTTTAAGAGAACTAGGCGTAGTCATAAAACTCCACGCTGTACCTAAAAGACCAATTACCATTAAAGCAAGCGCAAGTATTTTTAATTTTCCTGTAAACTGATACATATCTTTATACTATCTATTATAGACTTATTTTAATTCGCTTCTTAATTTCTCAACATACTGAACAACTTGCCAGCGTTCTTGATATCTTAATTGTGAAGCATGAGATCCCATTAAGTTTTTACCATACATAATAACATGATAAATATTTCCTGAATTTAAATCTCTATCCTTATAGTTTGGAATACCATTAAACTTATCTCTTTGTGATAATACTCCATTTCCATCACCTTTCTTACCATGACAAGAAGCGCAATAGATATCATATAATTCTTTCCCTTTTTCTAAATTCTTTTCATTAGCTTCTAAAGGGTTTTTCAATTCAGCTTTAGCTTTTTCATATCCTTCATTAGTATCAGGTATATCATAAGCTACTATTCCATTTCTACTAACAGTACCAGCAACTGGTATTCTGTTAACAACTACTCCTCCTGCAGATTTTACTCCATTAGCATCATAAGGAACAGATACGTACATATCTGGCATGTATTGTACTTGCGGAGTTCTTTTATTATTACAAGAAGCAAAGCTTGCAACTATAACTAAAGCTAAAATTATTTTTAAACTTTTCATACTTTCCTTAATTAATGCTTTTCTACTACGTTAATTTCAACTGCTCCTGTTGTTTCTAACAACGCTTTCAATTCCTCTTCATTATCATGAACTGGTATTTCCATTAAGAAATGGTCATCTGTAGTTCTTGGGTCAGGATTTTCAGCTTCTTTAAAAGGCCAAATTCTACTACGCATGTAAAATGTTATAACCATTAAGTGAGCTGCAAAAAAGACCGTTAATTCGAATAAAATAGGAACAAAGGCAGGCATGTTAGTAGCCCAAGAGAAACTTGGTTTACCACCAATATCTTGTGGCCAATCAGCTATCATGGTATACCATGTTAACCAAGTTGCTACTGCAGTACCGGTAATTCCATATAAAAAAGCTGTAATAGCTAAACGTGTTGGAGCTAACCCCATTGCTTTGTCTAGTCCGTGAACAGGAAATGGACAAAAAACCTCTTCTATATGATGATGATCTGCTTTTACTTTCTTAACAGCATCCATTAAGATATCATCATCATTGTATAATGCGTGAATTACTTTATTAGTGCTCATTGTTCTCGTCTCTTAATTTTTTAAAGTTCTCTCCTGAAGATTTTAAAATCGTCTTAACCTCTGCTGTAGGAATTACTGGGAATGTTCTTGCATATAATAAGAATAACACAAAGAAGAACCCTATTGTTCCGATAAATATACCAACATCTACAAACGTTGGTTCAAAACGCCACCAAGTAGAAGGTAACTGACCTTTACTTAATACAATTGCAATAATATCAAAACGCTCAAACCACATACCAATGTTAATTGCTATAGAAATTAAGAAAGACCAAATAAAACTTCTTCTTACTTTCTTTATCCATAAGAATTGAGGTATCATAATATTGAATATCATTAATGACCAGAATGCCCATCCATAAGCACCAGCTTCTGCTCCAAATGATAAATATGTATAATTTTCATAAGGTGAACCTGTATACCAAGCTATAAAAAACTCAGTTGCATATGCTACAGCTACAATACCACCTGTTAAGATAATTACAATATTCATATACTCAACATGCAAACGAGTAATATACTCTTCCATGTTAGTTACCTTACGCATAACTCCTAAAAGTGTTTGTACCATTGCGAAACCAGAGAAGATTGCTCCAGCTACGAAATAAGGAGGAAATATTGTAGAGTGCCATCCTGGATTTACAGAAGTAGCAAAGTCCATCGATACAATTGTATGTACAGAAAGTACTAATGGTGTTGCTAAACCAGCTAACACTAATGATACTTCTTCAAAACGTTGCCAATCTTTAGCTCTACCTGACCATCCGAAAGAAAGTAATGCATAAATTTTCTTTTGGAAAGGTTTAACAGCTCTATCACGAATCGTAGCGAAATCAGGAAGTAAACCTGTCCACCAGAATACTAATGATACCGATAAATATGTAGAGATTGCAAATACATCCCATAATAACGGTGAATTAAAGTTAACCCATAATGATCCGAACTGGTTAGGAATAGGTAATACCCAATATCCATTCCAAGGACGTCCCATGTGAATAATCGGGAATAAACCTGCTTGGAATACCGCAAAAATTGTCATTGCTTCAGCAGAACGGTTAATTGCCATTCTCCATTTTTGACGGAATAACAACAGTACAGCAGAAATTAAGGTTCCGGCATGACCGATACCTACCCACCATACAAAGTTGGTAATATCCCATGCCCAACCAATGTTTTTACTTAATCCCCATACACCGATACCTGTTCCAACAGTGTAAAAGATACATCCAAATCCCCATAACATTGCTGCTAAAGCGATATAGAATGCTATATACCAATTTTTGTTTGCCTTACCTTCAATAGGTCTTGCAATATCCTCTGTAATATCATGGTAACTTTTGTTACCAAGTATTAAAGGTTCTCTATAAGATGATTCGTAATGAGACGACATAAATCTATATACTTATTAATTTTATTATTAAGCTTCGTTTGTATTTCTTACTTTCACTTGATACACTACATTTGGTTTTGTACCAATATAATCTAACACATGGAAAGCTCTTTTATCTTCTTTTAAATGCGCTACAGTATCTTCTGAATTATTAACATCACCAAATACCATTGAACCAGTTGAACATGCTTGAGCACAAGCCACTTCGAACTCATCCTTCTTAACTGCTCTTCCTTCTTTTTTAGCCTTTAAAATAGTTGCTTGTGTCATTTGAATACACATAGAACATTTCTCCATAACTCCACGAGAACGAACAACTACGTCTGGGTTTAACACCATCTTACCGTATTCATTATTCATGTTGAAGTCAAACTCATTGTTTTCAGCATAGTTAAACCAGTTGAAACGACGAACTCTATATGGACAGTTGTTTGCACAATATCTTGTACCAACACATCTGTTATAAGCCATTTGATTTTGACCTTGACGACCATGAGAAGTTGCTGCTACTGGACATACTGTTTCACATGGTGCGTGATTACAGTGCTGACACATCATTGGTTGGAAAGTAACCTGAGGGTTTTCAGCAGGATTTTCTAATGCATCAAATAAATCACCTTTACTTAATCCTAAAACATCTTCTGTATACTTTCTTTCAAGCTCTTGATTAGCTATTTTACCAAACTCTTTATTAACCTTACCTTGAATTTCCGTTGCTGGTAAATCAGGGTAATTAGCTTTGTATTTTTCAGTTAATTTAACCTTATATGCAGCTTTAAACTCATCTAAAGTCATATCACCTTGTACTCTTGAAGAATAGTAACGATCAATACGTAACCAGTGCATATCTCTACCAACACGTACTTCATCTTTACCAACTACTGGCACATTGTTTTCAGCGTGACAAGCTACAACACATGCCCCACAACCTGTACAAGATGTTAAATCGATAGACAAATTGAAATGATGACCGATACTTCTATCATGCTCATCCCATAAATCAATTGTACTACCTTCTTTTTCTTGGTGATCATAAGAAACCATAAATGGTTTATTCCAAGTATGCTTTGGGTCTAATTTATTATTAGAAACTTCTTTTAAAGAAGCTTCTCTTAAAATATCATGACGTCCAGCTAATGTGCTTTGAACTTGTGTACAAGCAAATTTATGCCATCCTGCTCCTTTTTCAATAGTAACATTGTATTGTACATTGTTTCCATCTTTATAGAAAGGATATGCATTTATACCAACTTGCATTTCTTCTTTTAATCCTTCAACTCTACCATAACCTAATGCTAATCCAACAGATCCTTTTGCTTGACCTGGTTGAATCATTACTGGAATATTTTTAATACTTACTCCATTAACAGTTACATTAGCGTAATTACCATCAATAGCTCCGTTATCTTTAACTGGGTTATCAAAACCTAATTCTTTAGCATCAGCCATTGAAACAGTTAAGTAGTTATCCCAAGACGCACGAGTTATTGGATCTGGTAATTCTTGTAACCAAGGGTTGTTGGCTTGTTTACCATCTCCTAAGGCAGTTGATGTATATAAGTTTAATTCAAATCCTGAAGATTTAACAGAACCTGCTAATTGAGAACCTGCAACATTGATATCAACAACTGTTTCTGTCTCTGTAGCTTCAGTTGTCGTTGCCTCTTCAGCTACAACAGTTTCTCCTTTAAAGAAACCATCATGCAATGCTTGGTTCCAAGATTTTTCTCCTAAAACATTTGCACTCCAAAATTCTTTTAAAGTATCATAATAGTTCTTAGTACTCCCTGACCATTTTAATAAAACATCTTGTAATTGACGTGTATTAAATAATGGTTGTATAGTAGGTTGCATTAAACTATAAGTACCTGCATTTGCCATAACATCTCCCCAACTTTCTAAATTGTGGGGTGCTGGTAATGTATATTCAGTAGCATTTGCTGTAGCATCATTCTGAGTAGAAATTGCAACAGATAATTTCAAATTCTTTAATCCGTTTACTAAATCAGTAGCATTTGCTAAAGTATAAACTGGGTTTACATTATAAGTAACTAAACCTTTTACTTTACCTGATTTTACATCAGCTACTAATTGAGTAATTTGAGCATCGTTACCTTGACGAGTTAAATTAACTCCTTTCGTATCGATTACTTTACTATTCAATGCTTTGTTAATTGCTAAAGCAATTAATTGAGCATTTTTGTCATTTATTCCTGTAACTACTACTCCTTTTGACCCTGCCTTTTTAAGATCAGTTGCTAAACTTTTTATTTTAGCATCAAATGGAGTCGCTTTTGAAGGAAGACTACCTCCAACTACAGCATTGTATAAATTAATTAATGCATATACCTGATCAGATGGCTTAGCAACAATTCTTCTGTCGGCATTTGCACCGGCTAAAGACATGTTACTTTCTATTTGAACATGGTATGACATGTTTCCTGTTTCTGCTCTACGACCTTCTGCATATGACTTTTCATATCCACCTTGCCAATCTCCTAAGAAATCTGCACCGATAGACACAATAACTCCTGCTTTACTAAAATCGTAATTTGGTAAAGCACGCTTACCATACATCGCTTGAAAAGCATCAGCAGTAGCACTTTCAGATACAGCATCATAAATTACATGCTTTACATTTGGATAAGCAGTAATAAAATCAGCAATCACTTTTTCAGTAGAAGGACTTGCTAATGTTCCAGTTAGTAAAACTACAGGTTCGTTAGCATTTTTTAATTGAGCTAATTTTGCTATAATTTCTTTATCAGCATCAGCCCAAGATATTTGAGCTTTTCCTTTTTTAGGTTCTTTTAAACGTAATTTATCATCATATAATGATAACACAGATGCCTGTGTACGTGCATTAGTTACCCCACCCGCCTCTTTATTAGGCATAATTTGGATTGGACGACCTTCGCGTGTTTTTACTAGTACGTTTGCAAAATCAAAACCATCAGCAATTGTAGTTGCGTACCAATCTGCTACACCTACTACAATATCATTTGGTTGTACTACATAAGGGATTGATTTTCTTACTGGACCTTCACATGCAGCTAATGATGCAGCAGCAGTTGTAAATCCAACATATTTCAAGAAATCTCTACGTGAAGTTGATGAAGTTTCTAATGTTTCTTTATCACCTAAAAACTCATCTGTAGGAATATCTTGTACAAACTCATTATTACGTAGCGTTTCAACAACAGAACTATCTTTTAGTTCTTCAACACTTTGCCAGTATTTTTTGTTTGAAGCCATTTATATACGTGTTTTTCTACTTTCTAATTGATTAATAGTGGCACTTACCACACTCTTTTCCACCTAACTGTGCAATAGTTACTTGCTTAACTCCATACTTCTTAGCTAATTCTTTATGAATCTTAGCATAGTACTCGTTACCTTTCAAGTCAACTTTTGTCTCTTTATGACAATCAATACACCAACCCATTGTTAATGGAGAATGTTGCTTAACTTCATCCATTTCCTCAACAGGACCATGACATTTTTGACATTTTACACCTCCAACAGTTACGTGCTGTGAGTGATTGAAATATGCGAAATCTGGTAAATTATGTACTCTAATCCATTTTACTGGTTTCGTTTTACCTGTATATTCTAATTTATCAGCATCCCAACCTGCTGCGTCATATATCTTAGCTATCTCTTTATCTAAGTCAGCCTTAACTAACGTTTCATCATTGTGCTCAACTTGTAAACCATCAGCAACTTCTGAAATATTTTTATGACAGTTCATACATACATTAACAGATGGAATTCCTGAATGCTTACTATGTTTTGCCGAAGAGTGACAGTATTGACAATCAATCTTATTATCTCCTGCATGAACTTTATGTGAAAACGCAATTGGTTGTACTGGTTGATATCCTTGATCTACACCAACTTTAAACAATGTTCCAAATAAAACATATGCTGTCATTAACACTCCAAAGATCACAAATAAGACATGTAAAAATGTATTCTTCTTTATACCTTCCCAAAGCTCAGCAGCTTGACCTAATAAACCTGGTGTTTTTGGAGCACCTTTTAACTCGCTAATTGTTTTTAGTAAACTTCCTATAATTAAGAAAGCAACAACAATGGCAGCAGCTAAAATGTACAATATCCATTTTGGAGCACTTTCTTTCTGCTCTCCTGGAACAACAGCAACATCTCCTGGCTTAGCAATCTCACCAACAGTAGTATAATAAAGAATATCATCAATATTCTTATCTGTTAACTGAGGAAAAGCGGTCATATTAGACCCCTTATACTCTTCAAAAATTGCAATTGCATCTTTATCTCCAGATGCTCTTAAAGCCGCATTGTCTTTAATCCATGCCTTTAACCAATCATTTTCTCTTCTTTCTTCAACAGCACCTAATGCTGGTCCGATAAGCTTTTTATCCAACTTATGACAAGAAGCACAAAGAGATTTGAATAATTTTTTCCCTTCCTTTTGACGAGCCTCATCAACATCTTGTGAATAGGTCGAAAAACTTACTAAAAAGATTAAAAAGAAAGCTAAACTCTGTAAGAGCGTTTGAGTCAATTTACTGTGATGTTTCACACTTTTCATACTATAAAATATAAGTTTTGTATCTATTTTGGTACAATTTTTTCTATACCCTAATTATAAAAACAGGTTACAGAAAGTTGCACAAAAGTACTACTTATCTCTAAATTGTGAAATGTTAAGAGTTTCCTAATTCATAATTTATACTAATTCTAAATAAAGTTTTTAAACAATCTATTATTTAACAAGTCGTTACTTTTGTAAAAAGTTTAATATCTCATGAAAAATAAACAATCATTTATACTTTTCTTATTTTTATTAATTGGTAGCGTTTTTACCATAAACGCTCAGTCAGACTATAAAAATGAAGAAGCAATAAAAAAATTAATAGAAAAAAAGAGAGAGTATAACAAGTCAAATAAAACTGGTTATAGAATTCAATTGTACAATGGTCTTGAAAAGAATGCTAAACGAATTAAATATAGATTTCAAGTTGAATATCCTGGAGTTACTACACATTTAGGATACAAAGCGCCTGAATGGAAAATTCAAGTTGGCCATTATAAAACTAGGCTAGATGCAGATAGAGCTCTAAATAAAATTAGAGAAAAATTTTCTGGTGCTATTGTAATCCCAATGTAAAATATTCAAAAAAAGAAGAGACTGTTTAAACAGTCTCTTCTTTTTTTTCTTCTACTAAACCATCATCTTTAATGATGGATGGAAATATAGTCGGAGCTATTTTTTTAACTGGTTTATACAATATAGATTCTTCTAAATTTTCTTGACTTACAAAAGGTATTGTGTCATTCATTTTACCAAAGAAAATAAACAAAACGCTTAATATCAAGCCTATTTTTAAAGCGCCAAACACGCCTCCTAAAATTTTATTCAATACACCTAAAGCTGCAAAATCGGCTATTTTTGTTAAAACTTTACCCATTAGCGCTACCACAACAATGATAGCTACGAAAGTAACTGCAAAAGCAGCTAATGAAACATATTTCTCATCCCAATCAACACTATCTTTAAGCCAGTCACCTGCAAAGTATGAAAAATGTATAGCTCCATAAACACCTGCTATTAATGCAACTAAAGAAGCTACTTCTACAAAAAGTCCTTTCATCAAACCTCTTACAAAACCAAACAATAATAGAGCGGCAATAATTATATCAAATGTATTCATGAGTTTAATCTTGTATTTATTCTTCAACCAAAACAATTCTACTTTGTTAGGTTTATAAAAGTTTACGACAAATATAAACAACTCGTTTGTATCTTTGCTTTTTTTTAAAACATGGATAAAAAAACAGACTTAAAAGAGAATTGGAATTTATTAACTGATAAGTTATCAAAACAATTTGCTGACGGTGATACTTTAGATGTTGATAGTATCATTTACTTAATAGGAGTTCAAGAATTAGGTAAAGGGCACCAAACATTTAAAAAGGATGAAAAGATAAATCTTATGCATATTGCTATATGTAAACTTTTAGAGCCTTATGGGTATTATGAGTTTGATTATTATGATAATGATGGTTGGCCACATTATAAAACACTAACTGAATTACCAAATTTAAAGCCTGGTGAACAGTCTGTTCTTATAAAAGAAGCAATCGTTAATTATTTTATTGGCCTAGGTTTTATTAACTAAACAGTTTTTAACTTCTTTTTTAATTTGTTTTATTGTTAAAATAACAAATCTCTTGTTTTTCAAATAAACTGTTATATATTTACTGAGTAATAGTCTTGTTTATTTGTAATTAAGAAGATATTAAAAAACTTTGGTACGCTTCTTGAAAAGACAATAACAAACAACTCGTTTTAAACCCTTAATAATAACTTTATCAAAACATTATGATGAAACAATTACTAAGCCTACTAATAGTATTAATGACTAGCTCAATAGTTAATGCACAATACTCTATTAAAGGTACAATGACTCCGCCAGAAAAAAGTGACTGGGTTATGCTACATAGATTACAAGGAATAAAACCTAAATTTATATCACACACTACTATTAAGTTTGACACTATTAAAGTAGGTGCTGACAAACAAGTAATAGGTAGATTTTCTTTTGAATTACCAGAAACAGCTCAAACTGGTGTATATCGTGCTACATACAGAAACAGTGGATCAGGTTTTGTTGATTTTATATTCAATAAAGAAAATGTTGAATTTATTTTTAACCCAAAATACCCTGAACAATCTATTACTTTCACTAGCTCTAGAGAAAACAAAGTATTTAGTAAGTACCTTGAACAATCTGCTAATGCTCAAAAAGAAATCAACTCTTACCAGGTTAACTACATACAAAACCCTGTAAGAGATGTAAAAAAAGCTTACAAAAAAGCTGTAGAAAAACTAGAGGACTTACAAGAAGCTAATGAAAACAAATCTGAAGGAATGCTTTCGTATCACTTTATAAAAGCTTCAGCTCAATATAATTCTTCTAGTCCTATAGATAATATGGAGAAATATGTAGCTTCAAAAGTTGATAATTTTTTCAAATATGTTGATTTTGAAAGTAAGCCTCTTTACCAATCTTCTTTTTTAATTGATAGAATTAATGATTTTGTATTTTATTTAAACTACTCTGAAGATCAAGTTACTCAACAAAAACTATATAAAGAATCTATTACTAAAGTTTTAGATGATGCGTTATCAAGCAAAAGCTTTAAAAAAGAAGCTATTGAATTTTTAGTTACCTCTTTTACAGACAAGAGAAATTCTGAAATTGTAGACTGGTTATTTACTGAATTCTATGATAAATTAGACAATAGAGATCAAAGTTTTAAAGACAAAAAATTAGGTCAGTTAAGTGTTTCTGTTGGGCGAATTGCTCCTGATTTTTCATGGAAGGAAAACGGAACAGACTACAAATTATCTACATTAAATGATGGGCAAACTTATTTATTAATTTTCTGGAGTACTGCTTGTCCTCACTGTGTTAAGGAAATCCCTGATGTTCACAATTTCATGAAACAGTTTAGTAATACGTCTGTAATTGGATTTGGAATTGAAAGTGACGACACTAAATTTAATGAGTTTAAAAAACAGTTAGATGGATGGCATAATGTTTATGGAACTCATCCTGATAACAAATTTGACAATGAAACTGTAAGAGCATATAAAATTGATGCAACACCTACTTATTTTGTTTTAGATAGCAATAAAAAAATTATTGCAATCCCTAACACGGTTGAAGACGTTCACAAATACTTTAAAAGTTTATAACTGAACAATACATAATTTTACAAAAGCCAATATTATAATAATATTGGCTTTTGTATTTTTAAAAATGTAAAAAGGCATCTTCTATATGTTGAATAACTATCTTATCGTTCTTTTTTAGAATAGCAATAATATCAAATTGCACTTCTATATCAATATCCTTTTCAATTACATAATTATCAATTGCTGTTACTAATAATTTAATTTTTTTAGGATTTATAAAATCTTGTGGATTTCCAAAATAATCTGTTGAACGAGTTTTAACTTCTACAACAGACAACACATTATTTTTCTTAGCGATAATATCTACCTCTGCCTTTTGATAACGGTAATTCTTTTCAAGTATGGTATAGCCTTTGTTTTTCAAAAATGAAATAGCTAACTCTTCTCCTTTCTTTCCTAATTCGTTATGCGCAGCCATTATTTAAAAATAACTAATGCTCTATTCATGTCAATAGATAGCTGAACTTTCCTGCCAAGAATTAAAGCTCTATTATCAGGCTCATGACCTGCTGGAAAATTAAACATAACTGGTATATCTTTAGGAAGTACTTCTACTATTAGTTGCTCAATTGAACTACCCCAAGGAGTACTATTTTTCTTTACTTTCGTCATCCCTCCAACTATGACTCCTTTCACCTTCGTAAAATAATTAGCCCTTTTTAAACTCTGCAACATGCGATCAATTGAATATTTATATTCTCCTATTTCTTCAATAAACAGTATTTTTCCTTCAGTAGAAATTTGACTACTTGATCCCAGCATTGAAGCTAAAATAGCAATGTTACCACCTACTAATTCACCTTCGACATTACCTATTCTATTTTTTTTAGATGAAGAAACACTATACTCCAGCTTTTCTCCAAATAGAGCATTCTTAAAAGTGGTTATAGTGTGTGCAATTTTTTCAGAAGAATCTTGCATACTAGTTCCCATCATAGCGTGTAATGTTTCTATTCCTAAATTATGAATATGATTATGAAATGCAGTAATATCCGAATACCCTATTACCCATTTAGGATTCTTTTTAAACTTTGAAAAATCTAATTTATCAAGAATTCTTACCGAACCATACCCTCCACGTGCACACCAAATAGCTTTTATATTAGGATTATCAAGTGCATTTTGAAAATCTTGGCAACGTTCATCATCAGTCCCCGCAAAATGGTTATTCTGAAGAAACATATTTTTACCATAGACAACTTTCAACCCCCAACTTTCAGCTAATTCTTTTGCTTTATCAATAACATGCTTTCTATTTTTTAAAATTCCAGCTGGAGCTACAATTGCAATAGTATCTCCTTTTTTTAAGTAAGAGGGTGTAATTAATTTCATTGGAATATTTTGAGCATTAACTATTGAAAAAATAAAAAATAACGCAACAGCATAATATTTCTTTCTCATTTTATATTATTTTAGATAGTAAAAGAACCTTTTCACTATAATTTTTTGGTGAATTACACCATTCTAATTTTTTTAAAATCTCTTTGGGAGGTAAACTAAGATTTGTTGTAAACCCAAACTTATTATAAAAACCTTTTAGTTTCTCAAAAGGCAAACACCAAATAACAGATTTCTTATCAGTGTTAGCTTCGCATAAAAAACTCACTATTTTATCAGCTGCACCTATACCTCTATACTTATCAAACACGTAAATCCCTCCAAGTTCTAAATTATTTTCATCTATAGACACTAATCTTCCTAAACCAGCTTTTTCGCCATTAACCTCAACAACAACTATAAGCTCATTTTTATAATCAGATAACTTAAAGTTAACCTCTTTATATTTAGAATTAACCCAATCAATTTCTGTTTCTTTTACTTTTCTAACCAGAATGTTATTCATATTAATGGTACAGATAAAATATATACGTAAATGTATCTAATTTCTATCAGTTTTAAAAATTGCTTTTTTGTACTTTTGCGCTTTAATTTTTAGCATAAAATTCATGAATACACCAAAAAGATATACAATCACAGCAGCATTACCTTATACAAACGGACCAATTCATATTGGTCATTTAGCAGGCGTATATGTTCCTGGAGATATTTATGCTCGCTTTTTACGAGCTAAAGGTAAAGATGTAGCCTACATTTGTGGTTCTGATGAGCATGGAGTTGCCATACCTATGCGTGCTAAAAAAGAAGGCGTTTCTC
This sequence comes from Tenacibaculum sp., assembly GCA_042093175.1. GTDB lineage: Bacteria > Bacteroidota > Bacteroidia > Flavobacteriales > Flavobacteriaceae > Polaribacter. Next base: position 32,143 of record JBELFC010000023.1, read on the forward strand.
CACAAGACATTATTGATAAATACCACGGGATTATAAAAAAGTCTTTTGTTGATTTTGGTATTACTTTTGACAACTACTCAAGAACGTCTTCAGAAATACATCATAAAACAGCTTCCGATTTTTTTACAAAAATGTATAATGATGGTGAGTTTATTGAAGAAGTAACAGAACAGTTATATGATGAAGAAGCAAATCAATATTTAGCGGATAGGTTTGTAATTGGTACTTGTCCGAAATGTGGAAATGAAGAAAGTTATGGAGATCAATGTGAAAAATGTGGAACCAGTCATAATGCTACAGATTTAATTAATCCTAAATCTGCTATTACAGGAAACGTTCCTACTTTAAAAGAAACTAAACATTGGTTTTTACCTTTAGATAAACATGAAGCTTTTTTAAAAGAATGGATTTTAGAAGGTCATAAAAATGATTGGAAACCTAATGTTTTAGGTCAGGTTAAATCATGGATTGATGATGGTTTACGTCCTAGAGCAGTAACACGTGATTTAGATTGGGGAATTCCTGTACCTGTAGAAGGTGCCGATGGTAAAGTTTTATATGTATGGTTTGATGCTCCTATTGGTTATATTTCTGCTACAAAAGAATGGGCTGAACGTGAAGGTAAAAACTGGGAAGACTATTGGAAAAAAGACGACACTAAATTAGTACACTTTATTGGTAAAGATAATATTGTGTTTCACTGTATTATTTTCCCTGCAATGTTAAAAGCACATGGAGACTATATTTTACCAGAAAATGTCCCTGCTAATGAGTTTTTAAACCTAGAAGGAAATAAGTTGTCTACCTCTAAAAACTGGGCCGTTTGGTTACACGAGTATTTAGAAGACTTTCCTAATCAACAAGATGTATTACGCTATACGTTAACAGCCAATGCGCCTGAAAGTAAAGATAATGATTTTACTTGGAAAGATTTTCAAGCAAAAAACAACAATGAGTTAGTTGCTATTTTTGGAAATTTCATTAATCGTGTAGTTGTTTTAACAAACAAATATTATAATGGTGTTATTCCAACTCCTAATGATTTTAGCGAAATTGATGAAGATACTTTAGCTCAATTAAAAGAGTTCCCTAATATTATTGCAAAATCTATAGAACGCTACCGTTTTAGAGAAGCATCTCAAGAGCTAATGAATTTGGCACGTTTAGGTAATAAATATTTAGCTGATGAAGAACCTTGGAAGGTAATAAAACAAGATGAAGAACGTGTAAAAACTATTATGTATGTAGCCTTACAAATAGCTTCTGGTTTAGCAGTATTATCTGAACCTTTTTTACCTTTTACTTCTACAAAACTAAAATCAATATTAAATTTAGACAACTCACTTACTTGGGCAAGTGTTGCTGAAAAAGATGTGTTATTAAATTCTGAACATCAAATTAACAAAGCTGAATTGTTATTTTCAAAAATAGAAGATAAAACTATTCAAGCTCAATTAGACAAATTAGAAGCTACCAAAAAAGCAAACGAAGCAGCCAACAAAGTAATTGAACCTCAAAAAGACACCATAGAGTTTGACGACTTTACTAAAATGGACATCCGTGTAGGAACCATAGTTGAAGCTGAAAAAGTTGCTAAAACAAAAAAACTATTGAAGCTTACTGTTAATGTAGGTATAGATACACGTACAATTGTTTCTGGTATTGCTGAAAGCTTTAAACCAGAAGATATAATTGGGCAACAGGTTTCTGTTTTATGTAATCTAGCTCCTCGTAAATTACGTGGTGTTGTAAGTCAAGGTATGATTTTAATGACCGATACTCCTGATGGAAAACTAGCTTTTGTTCAACCTTCAGAAAAAGTAAACAATGGAGAGTTTATTGCTTAATGTAAAAAACATATTTTCAATATAATTTAATTTATAAAAAAAGACATCAATTTTTCTTTTAACGCTCAATAGACATCTACTATTGAGCGTTTTTAGTTATGCACAATTTATAATGAAAAGTTGTTTTTTTTAACAAAAAAATAACAAATTACTGTTTTAGGTATAGTTTTTGATAATTTTTAAAAACTAATTGCTAAAAAACAAAACACATGAAAACTAACCACTTACCATCAAAAAAAACATTAAATCTTGTATTAAAATTACTTCTTTGCTTTAATTGTGCTCTTATAACTTCGTTCTCTTCTGCACAACAAAAAAAACCTAGTTCTATAATTAAGAACTTTCAAGAGTATACCTCTAACTACCGAGAAACTGCTTATTGCCACCTTAACAAATCAACTTACATAAAAGGAGAAATGTTAGGATTTAGTAGTTATGTAATAGATAAAACACAAAAAACTGCATCACAATCAACCAAAAATTTATATTGTGTTATTACTGATAAGAATAATAAAATTATTAAAAGTCAACTTCTAAAAATTAACAAGGGAGTTGCTCACAACATCTTTAGAATAGATAGTCTTTTTACAACAGGACAATACACTTTTAAAGCCTATACAAATTGG
>JBELFC010000024.1:0-34499 GCA_042093175.1 Tenacibaculum sp.
AAATGAAGAAAACGATATACACATTAATTTTTATATTCTTATCAAACACTATTTGGGCATCATTTATTTATGTTCCAATGAGCCATGATAACCAAAAAAATCATTTAAAAGCATACGGAATAGTATATTATGCCTTGCAAAATGGTTTAAAAGCAAAATGGTTGTTAAATTATGATGGAGGTGCTTTTTTAATTGAGAATAATGAAGCAATAGAAAAAGAATGTAAAATACGTGGGGTTTCATACAAGGTAATAAGTGACGCAAAATCACAATTAATTTTAGAAGAAATTTCATCTCCTTCAAAAAATCAAGAAGCCGTAACTTTAGAAAAAGCTCCAAAAATAGCAGTATATTCTCCAAAAAATAAAATGCCTTGGGATGATGCCGTAACAATGGTATTAACTTATGCTGAAATTCCTTTTGATGTTGTATATGATGAAGATGTATTAGGAGATAAACTATTATTGTATGAATGGTTACATCTTCATCATGAGGATTTTACAGGGCAATATGGACGTTTTTATGGTGCTTTCAGAACAGCACCTTGGTATATTCAACAAAAGAAAGATGCAGAAGCATTAGCAAAAAAGTTAGGTTATAATAAGGTGTCTGAAGAAAAAGCAGCAGTAGCTAAAAAAATAAGAGATTATGTAATTGGTGGAGGTTTTATGTTTGCTATGTGTTCTGCTACCGATAGTTTTGATATTGCTTTAGCTGCAGATGGAGTTGATATTTGTGAAGGAATGTTTGATGGAGATCCTTCGGAACCAAGTTATCAATCAAAAATAGACTACACTAAAACATTTGCATTTAAAGATTTTGAATTAATTAGAAATCCAACTACTTACGAGTTTTCTTCAATTGATATGACTAGAAAACGTAGAATTAATAAAGAGACTGATTATTTTACATTGAAAGAATTTTCTGCAAAGTGGGATCAGGTTCCAACAATGCTTACTCAAAGCCATACACAATTAGTAAAAGGTTTTATGGGGCAAACAACTTCGTTTGACAGAAAGTTGATAAAATCTACAGTGATGGTGTTGGGAGATAGTAAAACCAACGGAGAAGCACGATACATTCATGGTACTAAAGGAAAAGGGATGTTTACTTTTTATGGAGGTCACGATCCAGAAGATTACCAACATAGAGTAGGAGACCCAAAAACGGAATTAGATTTACATCCAACTTCACCTGGGTATCGCTTAATTTTAAATAATGTGTTGTTTCCCGCTGCTAAAAAGAAGAAGCAAAAGACATAAGTAATTTATCTACTATGTTTTAAGATAGTAAATTATAATATATATTAATTTAGTTTTCACATTTCTAAAAAAGTTAAGTCTTAGAAAAGAAAATACATATAGTAAAGCAATGAAAAAAGGTTAAAGTATACTATACTTTAACCTTTTTTTAGTTGATTTATATAAAGAAATTACTTGATGTCTTTCAGCATTTCAGATACAGATCGTTCTAATTGTTGATCACGACCGTTATCAATAATACCTGGCATATTTTTTACTTTAATCATAGGCATCGTTTGATTGTTTTCCATCCATCTGCCCGACTTATCTTTAGCACTTACAGGAACAACTCCCCAGTAACTTCCGTTTGGTAATCCTTCCCATCCTGCAAAGCTACAAGTACCAGGAACTGGCATACCTACAGTTTTTCCAATTTTAAGATCTGTATATCCAGCAGCATAACAATGTCCGTCAGAATACATGCTTTCATTAAAAATAGATAGTGTTGGTTTAGTCCAACGAGAAGTAGGTTCACCACCAACTACTTTAGCTTCTGTTTCATAAGAAATAAAAGGAACACCTGTAAAGAACATAGCTAAATCTGCTACTAAATCACCACCACCATTAAAACGTGTATCGATAATAATTCCTTTACGTTCTGAAAATTTCCCCATGATGTCTTTATAAATACTTCTATAAGGACCATCACTCATTCCTGGAATATGAACATAACCTAATTTTCCATTACTTAACTTGTTTACCTCTTTTTCATTAATGTTAACCCATCTTTTATATAGTAAACGACCTTCTTGACCTAAAGAGATAGGTTTAACAGTTATTGATTGTTCTTTTTTTGTTTTTGGGTCTTTAATGTCAAGTAACACAAATTTTCCTGCTTTTCTATTTAAATATTTGGCAACATCTTCATTTTTATTAATGGTAACACCGTCAATTTTTTCTATTATCATACCAGCTTTAACGTTGAAAGATGATTTATCAAGTGGTCCATCTTTGATAATTTCATCAATTAAAATACCATTGTCTTTATGATTGTAACTCATAAAAATACCTAATGAAGCAGTTGCATCTGCATTTCTAATACTTGTTCGGTAACCAGCCCCAGCGTGAGATACGTTTAATTCACCTAACATTTCAGAAAGCATTTCAGAGAATTCAAAAGAATTACCAATAGAAGGTAAGTATTTTTTATATTCTTTTTTCATTTTATTCCAATCAGTTCCATGAAAATCAGGATGGTAAAAAATAGCATTGGTTCTTATCCATACATGATTAAACATAGCTTCTCTTTCAGCATCGGTATTCAGCATCATTTCACCTTTAATTTTTACTGACTTTTTACTCTTTTTAGCTGGACTAATTTTAGAAATTCTACCTCCACTTAAAAGGTATAAGTTTTTCATTTGCTTATCCCATTGTAAAGAACCGAAATTGGCATTTAATCGCATTACCATTTTTGTTTCTTTGGTTCGTAAATTTGTACTCCAAAGATTCATTTTACCTTCAAAACGTGCTAAATAATATAAAATATCACCTTTTTTAGATAAAACAGCATCACCAAGGCTAGAAGAATGTATGGTTAATCTTTTGGTTCTATCTTTCATGCTATCCCAATCAAAAGTAAGTGGTTTTACTTCTTTTTTGTCTTTAGCTTTCTTTTTATCTTTTTTCTTGTCTTTTTTATCTTTCTTGTCAGAAGCTTTTTTCTTCTCTTTCTTTTTTTGTTCAGCTTTAATAGCTTTAATGGCCTTCATTAATTTAAACTCCTCATCGCTAAGATTAAATTCGTCCCAAGCTTCTTGAGTAAAAAACATACTGTGAACATCAGTTTGTGATCGTCCACTTGTAGCATAAGACTTTAATCCGTTTCTATTACTAAACCATAACATTTGTTTTCCTCCATTAACCCATTTCGGATAATAATCTCTATAACCACTTTCAGTTAGGTTTATACGTTTAGTTCCGTCAGCAGCCATTAATAACACTTCGCTATTGCTTAATGTTTTACTCCATCCAACTAGTAGCCATTTACTATCAGGGCTCCAAGTAAAATATTTATCTCCATCACTCATGTGAAATAAATCTTTAGGAGTTAATAAAGTTACTTGTTTTTTAGTTTTTAAGTCCATTACCTTTAATGTACGCCTTCCTTCAACAAATGCTATTTTAGAACTGTCAGGTGAGAACTCAGGTAAATAATTATCTAATTTGTTTTCAATAATTGGAGATTCTTTAACTAGAGTAGAAGCAAAAAAGAAAGGTTCTTCTTTTCTAACTTTTTCTGTTTTATAAATACTCCATTTTCCATTTCTTTCACTACTATATACAACTGATTTTCCATCAGCAGACCAAGTTACAAAGCGTTCTCTTTCTGGTGTGTTAGTTAATCTTTTAGTAAAAGATTCGTTTACAGAAGTAACAAAAACTTCACCTCTAGAAATAAAAGCTATTTCTTTTCCATTTGGAGATATTGCCATTTCGTTAACTCCTCCATTGATTGATATGAATTTATCACTATTATCTTTATTTTGAGTTCTAATAATAACTGATACTTTTGAAGGTTTTTTACCTTCTTTCATTGTATATAACTCACCATCGTATCCAAAACTTAAAATTCCATTACCAATACTTAAAAAACGTACTGGATGTAATTTGAAGTTAGTTAATTGTTGATCTTGATTCGAATTGTTAATATTCATTTTATGAACATTAAAAGAGCCACTTTTCTCGCTTAAATAATACATACTCTTTTCATCTTCAGAGAAAAAAGGATGTCTGTCTTCTCCAGAAAAAGAAGTAATCATTTTGTGAGTATTATTTTTGGTGTCATACTTCCATATATCTCTAGTAATAGAAGATTTATGATGCTTACGCCATTCGTTTTCACCACCTTTTTTATCGTGGTATAACATGGTGTTACCATTTTTAGATACTTGAACATATTCAGCAGGTACTGTAAATAGTTGGCTAACTCGTCCAGCAATTGTTGGAACACTATATAGCTCGGGTTGAGAACCTGTAGGATATTGTCTATGGTTTACTTGATCTTGGCGTTGCGCTCCGAAAATAACATCTTTATTGTTTGCAGAAAAAGTAAAAGGAACTTCATCACCAGAATGAAAAGTTAACCTCTTTGCTTCACCACCTCTCGCATCCATAATAAAAATGTCGAAATTTCCATATCGATTAGAAGAAAATGCAATTTTTTTACTGTCTTTACTCCAAATAGCCTTGTAATCGTGCGCTTTATGAAAAGTTAATTGAATTGCATTACCACCAGTTGAAGGAACTTTATATAAATCGCCTTTATAAGTAAAAACAATCTCTTTTCCATCTGGGGATATTGAAGAGTGTCTTAACCAATTTGGGGCCTCTTGTGAGAAGAGTTGTAGTGTTAAAAATGTAAATAGTAGTGAAAGGTGTTTCATTTTAATAATTTTTCCTGCAATCTACTAAATTGTAACACCTAATTATGTTAATTTAAGTTAAAAAGAGAGGGGTATTTATTTTCTTAAATTTTTAATGAAAAACATTATATATTTTTAAATTCAATTTTCTTATTAATAAATAAAAAAAGTAATTGGCAATTCTTTTTTAAACAATTACTTTTGTCAGCATAAAACAAAACGATAATGCCAACAACACAACAACTTCAAGATTTTACACAACAAGTTAGAAGAGATATAGTTCGCATGGTTCATGCGGTTAGTTCTGGGCATCCAGGTGGTTCATTAGGATGTGCTGAGTTCTTTACTTGTTTGTATCAAGAAATCATGGATTATTCTACTGATTTTAAAATGGATGGTGAAAATGAAGATTTATTCTTTTTGTCAAACGGACACATATCACCTGTTTACTATAGTGTGTTAGCACGTAGTGGTTTTTTTCCTGTTGCTGAGTTAGCAACATTTAGAAAATTAGATACACGTTTACAAGGGCATCCTACAACTCATGATCATTTACCAGGTATCCGTATTGCTTCAGGATCATTAGGACAAGGAATGAGTGTTGCTATTGGAGCAGCTCAAGCTAAAAAGTTAAACGGAGATGATAAAATTGTATACACATTACATGGTGATGGTGAATTACAAGAAGGTCAAATTTGGGAGGCTGCAATGTATGCGTCAGCTAAAAAGGTAGACAATTTAATTTCTACAGTTGATGTTAATGAAAAACAAATTGACGGAACAACTGATCAAGTATTAGCTATGGGAAGTTTGAAAGCTAAATTCGAAGCTTTTGGTTGGGATGTGCTTGAGGTTAAAGAAGGGAATAATGTAGAAGCTATTTTAAGTGGAATGGCTGATGCAAAATCAAGAACAGGTAAAGGAAAACCAGTTTGTGTGTTATTATATACAGAAATGGGGAATGGAATTGATTTTATGATGAATACACATGCTTGGCATGGTAAAGCACCTAATGATGAGCAGTTAGAGGCTTCATTAGCACAAAATCCTGAAACTTTAGGAGACTACTAAGAATAAATAATATAGTATTATATAGAAGCGTCATTACTGAGTTAGTAATGACGTTTTTTTTGTGAAAATCTTTGCAGAAATAAGTAAGCAATAACGTAAATTTACGTCATAAACCATATTTAAAATTAATAGCGATATAATATGAAGATAGGAATTGTGTGTTATCCAACTTTTGGGGGTAGTGGAGTAGTAGCAACTGAGTTAGGAATGGCACTTGCGGATAAAGGTCATGAAGTACATTTTATTACATACAATCAACCAGTTCGCTTAGATTTTTTTTCACATAGATTGCATTTTCATGAAGTAATGTTAGAAGAATATCCATTATTTCAATACCAACCTTATGAGTTAGCTTTATCAAGTAAAATGGTTGAAGTAGTAGAGAAAAATCAATTAGAAGTATTGCATGTACACTATGCTATACCACATGCATATGCTGCTTATATGGCTAAAAAAATGTTGTTAGATAAAGGTATAAATGTTAAAGTAGTAACAACATTACATGGTACTGATATTACTTTAGTAGGAAGTCATCCTACTTATAAAACAGCTGTTGAGTTTAGTATTAATAAATCGGATGAAGTAACAACAGTTTCTCAAAGTTTAAAGGATGATACATTACGACTATTTAACATAGATAAAGATATAAAAGTTGTTTATAATTTTATTGATGGAGAAAAGTACGATAAAGCTTATCAAACAGAATGTCAAAGAAGTGCTTTAGCAAATGAGAATGAACGTATTTTAACTCATATTAGTAATTTTAGGCCAGTAAAACGTACAGATGATGTAATTAAAATTTTCAATAAAGTACAAAAAGAAATTCCTTCTAAATTATTAATGGTTGGGGATGGACCTGAACGTATAAAGGCTGAAAAATTAGTAAATGAACTAGGGCTTCAAGATAAAGTGTTATTTTTAGGGAATAGTAATGAAGTCGCTAAGATTTTATGCTATACAGATGTGTTTTTATTGCCTTCGGAAACAGAAAGTTTTGGTTTAGCTGCCTTAGAAGCTATGGCTGCAAGTACAGTTGTAATTTCAACCAATTCAGGAGGGCTTCCTGAAGTTAATATTCATAATAAAACTGGTTTTTTAAGTAATGTAGGTGATGTTGATGATATGGCTAAAAATGCAATTTATGTTTTAAAAGATGATGTTTTGTTAAATGAATTTAAAATAAATGCAAAGAAGCATATTGAATTGTTTTCATTAGAGCATGTATTACCACAATATGAAAGCATTTATAAAAAGTGTTATATAGGAGTTTAAAAAAGAAATTTTCAAATGGAATTTAATACAATTTGGAATACATATAATAGTCACTTATTAAATTTTGTAAAGTCAAAAATTGAAGATAAGACTCAAGCAGAAGATATTTTGCAAGAAATAGGACTTAAATTGTATGCAGTATTAAATAAAAAAGAAAAGATAAATAATTATAAATCGTGGCTTTTTCAGGTAGCAAGGAACTTGATAATTGATTATTATAGAAAAGAAAAAACTAAGAAGAATAGAGAAAGTACCTATTCTGAAATAAACGAAGAAGGAACTTGCGTTTGTGACTTGTCAAGTTTTGTCATTCAAAATTACTTACCTAAAAAGTATGGAATTCCTTTGTATAAGAGTGATATTGAAAAAAAAACACAAAAAGTAATTGCTGATGAATTAAATGTATCATTACCAGCAATCAAATCAAGAATACAAAGAGCTAGGGTAAAACTTAGAGAGTTGATAGAAGAGTGTGTAACAATAACGTACAATAAAAACGGTACAATTGTAGACTATCAAATAAAGAATACTTGCGAAATACCTAAAGAACTTCAAGAAGAAATAACAAGAATAAACTTAACCTTATAAGTTAAGTTTTTTTCTATAGGTTAATTAGAAGGATTTAATTAATAATTTATTTTTAAAATAAAAACCTCCTAATTTTAAAATTAGGAGGCTTTCGGGGGAGAATTGAAATAAACTATTTTTTTATAACAACTAAAGTTTCTGTTTTTTTGCTTGTTTGAACTCTAATAAAATAAGTTCCAGAAGCTTTAATTTGATCTCCTAATACTATTTGCTTAGGATTTTCTTGATAATTTTTATGTATTAACTCTTTTCCTAAAATAGTATAAACACTTAATGTAAAGTCATTATCACCAATTGATGAAACGTTTATGGTTATATTTTCTTCAAAAGGATTTGGATATGATGTTATTGGACTAAAAGGTGTTTTAACTTTATTAGCTTTACTAGCAGTTGGTCGCTTAGTGGTTAAACCTTTACCAGCTTCGCTATTATATGCATAATCTTTAAAAGTAATTGACTTACCGTTGTCCGATACCGTTGCATATAGCCAACCATAATGTATGTTTCCACTAATTTTAAAGTTGAAACCTATGTATCCAGATTTTCCATTCCAATTGGTATAAGAAGAAGAAGCTACAATAAATGAGTTAGTTTGTGATTTAAAAGTACTTGAAACTCCAACAATTGTTCCTTCTGAAAGAATTGATGTGTTATTGGTGTTTCCTTCACAAATTACTTCTTTGTTATAGTTTACTAGGTTAATAGCATTTGAAGAAAACCAAGGACCAAAATATCTTTGATCTCCTTTTTCAATTTGGAAAGGAGCCCAACTATTACTAGAATTTACTGTAACGTCTGCCATATCTACGTATACAACAGTTCCATCATTAGGAGGTGTTGATGTTTCTTCAGTAGTTATGTTTATTGTATTACTAGTAGCTTCATTTCCAGCTGCATCTTTCGCTTTTATAGAAAAAGTATAAGCGGTAGCAGCAGTTAAAGATGTAACTTCAAATGATGTAGTGTTTGTTGTAGCTACATTGTTACCATCTTGATATATTTCATATTCAGTAACAGCTACGTTATCGGTTGAAGCATTCCAGGTTAAAGTTAACGATGTTTGAGTTATATTTGAAGCTACTACATTACTAGGTGCAGAAGGAGCTTGAGTGTCTGTGCCAGTTCCATCATTAGTAATATTTACGGTAAAATCTTGAACTGATCCGTCACCAATGTTTCCACAAGAACTTGTAGGTGCTCCATTATATTTCATAGAAACTCTCATTCTAGTTTCACCTAATTTAGCCGATGAAGGAACGGTAATAGTGCCTGTTTGAGCATTGTTTTTGGCAGTACCAGAATCAAAAGCTATCTCATTAGTGTCAAATTCACCATTTTGATTATAGTCAATCCAAACTTTAAAATATTCAGGAGTAGGGTTTCCTGGGTATCCAGGTGTTAAGGTTGTTGAGGTTGCAACACCAATAGATAATGGTATCGTATTACTTGTTAAATCAATATAAGTTGCAGCGGTAGATGTTTTACTAAATGCACCTACTTGAACTCCTGCAATCCATTCGTAAGTTACTCTTGTACCTGAAGAAGCACAATAGGTAATTGGATTAGTATCAGGTTCTTTAACAGTTATGTATCCTGTTTTTGATTCAGAATCGCTTCCAGCTGTATTAGTAGCTGTTAAAGTTACTTGGTATACACCAGGTGTGTTATATGTAATTGAAGGGTTTTGAACTGAAGAAGTTGATGGTGTTCCACCAGTAAAAGACCATGACCATGAAGTAGGTGAGTTTGTTGATTGATCAGTGAATGAAATAGATGTTCCTTTATCTACTGATGTTGAGTTTGCAATAAACTCAGCAACTGGAGCAGTAACAACATTTCCGTCATTAGTAATAGCTACACTAAAATCTTGAACAGATCCGTCACCGATATTTCCACATGAACTAGCAGGTGCGCCATTATATTTCATAGATACTCTCATTCTAGTTACTCCTAATTTTGCATTTGAAGGAACAGTAATAGTTCCAGTTTGTGCATTCTTTTTTGCAGTCCCTGAATCAAAAGCAACTTCATCAGTGTCAAAAGTTCCATTTTGATTGTAATCAATCCACACTTTAAAATATTCATTGGTTGGGGTTCCTGGATATCCAGGTGTTAGTGTGGTACTTGTTGCTGTGCCTATGTTTAAGGGTATAGTTTTAGACGTTAAATCTGTATAGGTTGCAGCAACAGAAGTATTAGAGAATGTTCCAATTGTTACTCCAGCAATCCATTCGTATTGAACTCTTGTTCCAGCAGATTCACAATAGGTTAATCCTCCAGAAGTATCTTCTTTAGTAGTGATATTTAAAATAGTACTAGCTACTGATTCATTTGCTTTTGCATCTTTTGCTTTTATAGAAAAAGAATATGATGTATTAGCTGTTAAATTAATAACATTATATGTAGTAGTTGTAATAGATTTTATTTTAGTTCCTCCTTGATATATATCATACTCTGTAACAGCTACATTGTCTGTAGATGCTAACCAATTTAAAGTTAAAGAGGTTTGTGTTATATTAGAAGCTGTAAGGTTTGTAGGAGCTGTAGGAGCTTCTGTGTCAATTGGAGTACCTTCTATTCTTGTAACGGTAATAAAGTTACTAGATACATCAAAATCACCAGTTGCTAATCCAATATCTGAAATGTTTTTATTGATAACCTGAAGGGTTCCTACAAAAGCAATTCCATATACTTTACATATTCCTATAGTTGCTCCTTCAAAATCATGTGAAGATGTTTCAGTAGTTAAAATTTTACCAACTTCATCAGTAATTAAATATGAATAATTAGTGTTAGAGGTGCTTGTGTTTTTGAAAGCGATAACATCAGCAATACCATCGCCAGTTGTAGTTGTTATTTGCGTTTTATCATCAGTAGTAGAAACAGTACCTGCTTCTATTGGGTCTGGATTAGTTATAATTCCGTCAAATTTAACTTCAAAATTAATTGTTTGTACAGCATTTGCACTACAAGCAATAGTATTTGTAACTGTAGCGGTATAAATACCAGCATGAAGATTTGAATCGGCATTTTCTGTAATTTTTGCAGTACTTAATGTATTACTAAAATTGTTTGGACCAGTCCAGTTAATAGTTCCATTAAAAGAGGTGCTAGGAAGTCTCAAGCTAATTTCATCACCTGTTTTTATAGTAACTTGATTATTTGTAGTACTAGTAAAGTTAGCACTATTAATTTTATGTTCTATTTTATTGGTTAAATCTTCTATACCAACTTTAAGAGTAATTGTTGTTGAAGAATAACATTGTCCGTTATTAAATTCTAACTTGTATACTCCTTCGTGTGATTTTTGAATATTATTTATATCCCAGGCAGTAGCTGAATCAGGTGTTGTATCAACAGAACCATCAGGGTATGTAATTTTCATGTTTTCAATGCCATATTTTGTGTTTGTACCTAAGGCAATATTATCTCCTTCACATGCAAATAATGTTCTGCTTTTTGTCCATTTGTTAGCATTGTCTTTCACCCAACCATCTAAAGCTTCTCTTCTAGGTCTTATTTCAAGTTCTACTGATCCAGAACAAGAAGCAGGGTCATTCCAAGTGATAGTATATGTTCCATAGTTTTGATCAGTAATACTAGTGAATTCAAAACCTGTCCCAACATCTGGAGTGCTATCAGAAAAATTATTAGGTCCGGTAATTGTTACATTTTCTAAACCAATATTTTTAATTCCTAAGTGAACCTTTTCACCAACACATGCTTCAACAAATGAACGTTGAACCCATTTTCCGTTTAAAGCTACCCAAGGAGTAATATTGTTCTCGGTTATTAATTCTACTTGAGTAGAATATGTACAGCCTCCCATGTCATATAATATGGTATATACACCAGCGTCTTGTGAAGTAATATTGTTAAACTTCCAAACACCATTATCTGCAGCAACTGTATGTAAATTACCATTAGGAAGTCTTAATGTTGAAGTTCCAGGTCTATTTGCTTGCATACCTATACTAATATTTGAACCAGGACAGGCTTTTAGTTTATTTACATTAAACCAGTTTGTAGTGGTATTATCGTATTGAACCCAAGGTCTGACTTTAAAGCCAACATAAAGTCTAACCGTACCGAAACCAAAATTTCCACTAGCATCTGTGTATTTTATTAAATATGCTCCAGCATCACTTTCTTGAACATTGTTAATATTCCAATAGGTACTAGCATCAGGAGTAGTATCAATTTCACCATTAGGTTTTAATATTTCTACATTATTTATTCCTACATTTTGCATACCAATTTTAACATTAGTACCAGGACATACTTCAATCCATGATGCGTTTTCTTTCCATTTTGAACCATCATGCATTCTTGTAGTTACTGCAAGACTACCTCCAGTACCAGTTGCTACTAAATTAGTGTTTTGCCACAATGGAAATCGAGCTTCATGGTTTAAAGCTGCATACATTCTATCAGTTTGTCCTTTCGTAAACATCTTAGCGCATCCACCTGTAGAATCATATCCCATATAATTTTCATAATTAATTAATGAATCACCACAATCAGTAGCTCCTGCTAAACAAAAATCATCAGCTGAAGCTACGTCTTCTTGTGGAGTGTCCTCTACATAATCTTGGTTTATACTAGAACATCCACCTTCAAAAGTATGTAATAGGTTTAACCAGTGACCAAATTCATGGGTTAATATAGAAGCAAATTCATCATCAGTATTTCCTTTTAAATAGCGCCCGTTATATGTTACACGAGCGCGCTTAGCATCAGAATGTGTTTTGTTTGGATACCAAGCAATACCACTATTGGTAGTAACACCATCATCATGAATGTCAGCAGTAATATATACATTCATGTATTTATAGTTGTCCCAAGCATCAGCAGCAACGATAGGGCTGTCATAGTTTCCTTGACCACCAGCTACAGGGTGATCAACAATTCCTGAAGTTGGATTGCCATTTGGGTCAATAGTAGCTAGTTTGAAAGTAATATTAGTTGTAGATCGTCTGTCTTTAAATAATGGATCAACTGTATGAAAATCTGGATTTAATCCATGAAAGTCATCATTGACCATTTGAAGAGAATTTAGAATTTTTTCATCTGTAACTGTTGCTCCGTTTTGTTCTCTTCCATAAATATGAAAGACAACAGGAATAATAATGTTTCCAGAAATACCTTTTGCTGAGGTTTTTAATCTGTTAGCACTTCGCTTTTTTGTGTAATCATTGAATTTAAGAAACTCTGCGTATTCTTTAGGGTTTTCTTTGTAGTATTTATTCATTGCTCTTGAAGTACCACAACCTATCTCTTGAGCAAGAGAGGAAAGTGTAAAGCATAAAAATAAAAATAAAGTAATTGGTTTTTTCATATTTCAGGGTGTTATTATATGGTAAAATTACAATTATCATACTCTCAATTAATTTTATTAAAACTTATGAATATGTTAATTATTTGGCGATATTAATGAAAAAAAACAACCAAAAATAACTTATGGTAATATGATATGTTATTTGGATAGTATTCGAATAGAATGAAGTTAACTTTAATATAATGTGAGCTTTTGGGAATAGAAAATTATTTTTTCTATTCACTTATGAAATATTGTTTAGGATTTGATTAAAAAAATAAACTTAAAGCATAGAAAAAAAACTTATACGGTTAGTATAAGTTTTTTTAATAAGATTATTATAATCAGAGGTTTTGAATAACTGATTCCGTAAAGAAGTTTTATTTGTTTTTATAAGTTATAAAACTCAAGACTATCTTTAATTAGTTGATTTTGAACTTTACAATCAATTTTAAAATTTTGGTAATCGTTTAATAAAACAAAGTTAATTTCTCCACCAACATTCTTTTTATCGTGCTTCATTAAATCAAAAATAGGAGTAAAATCATCTTCTAATAAACTAGTTTTACCGTATATGGCAATAATAGCTTCTTTAATATCCATAAGTTTCTCTTTCTGAAAGCCTAAAAGTTTATGAGAAATATACGCTTCACAAACCATACCTATGGCAATAGCTTCACCATGAGTTAAGTTTTCTTTTGCATCGCTTTCTAAAAAATAAGACTCAATACCATGACCAATTGTATGACCCCAGTTTAAAACTTTTCGCACATTTTTTTCTTTAGGATCTTCTAAAACTACTTCGTTTTTTATTTCGATAGAACGATGAATTAAGTCTACAATATTTAGCTCAGGATTATCTTTAATTTGGTTGAATAAATTAATGTCATGAGTCATTCCATACTTAATAATTTCAGCAGTACCAGATCTAATTTCTCTTGGAGTTACAGTATGTAAGTATTCAGGATCAATAACAATCATTTCTGGATTAGCAAAAACTCCTATTTGATTTTTTAATACACCTAAATCAACACCAGTTTTACCTCCAACAGAAGCATCAACCATACTTAGTAAAGTTGTAGGAATGTTTATAAAGTCAATTCCACGTTTAAAAGTAGAAGCAACAAAACCACCTAAATCAGTAATAACACCACCACCTAAGGTAATTAATAAACTACGTCTATCAGCACCTAATTCAGTCATAGCATTCCATACACCAACACAAGTTTCAATATTTTTATAAACTTCTCCAGGAGTTATTTGGATAACTTCTATAGGTTTATTGGTATTCAATAATTGCATAAATCGAGGATAACAACATTCTAGTGTGTTATCATCTACTAAAATAAAAATAGACGAGTAATTTTTAGTAGCTATTGTTTTAGCCAATTCATCGTATGCTTTTTCTTCAAAATGGATAGGATATGTTACTGCCTGAATTGATGTCATTTTCTATAATTTTACAAAGGTGCAAATTAAATAGAAAAAATTGATATATGTCATACTAGTCGGTTATATTTGTTTTTCAAATTAAACAATAATAGTACTTAGTTGATGAAACTATTTGACAACACACAAACAGCATTTAAACTAAAATCTGACTCAGAGTTAGAAAGAGCGTATTTTTTATTTAGAATGATACAAAACCAACCAATGGTTCGTATCGGTACAGCAGTAACAAACTTTGCTTTAAAGGCACATTTACCAGTAGAAGGATTAATTAGATCAACAGTATTTGATCATTTCTGTGGAGGAGTAACAGAAGAAGACTGTATTCCAACAATAGAAGAAATGTACAATAAAGGTGGAGTATCTAGTGTTTTAGATTATTCAGTTGAAGGTAAAGCTGAAGAAGCTAGTTTTGACGAAGCTTTAAATAAAATTTTAAAGATAATTCAGTTTTCTGAAGAAAAACAATCAATTCCATTTGCTGTATTTAAGCCTACTGGTTTTGGACGTTTTGCTTTGTACCAAAAATTAACGGAAGGAAAAGAGTTAACAACTAATGAAAAAGACGAATGGAATAGAGTTATAAATCGTTTTCATACTGTATGTAAAGCTGCGGTTGAAAAAGATGTTCCATTATTGATTGATGCAGAAGAAAGTTGGATGCAAGATGCTGCAGATGATTTGATAGAAGAATTAATGGAAATTTACAATAAAGAAAAAGCTATTGTGTTTAATACATTACAAATGTATCGTCATGATAGAATGGAGTATTTACGTAATTTACATCAAAGAGCACACCAAAAAGGTTATCACATTGGAATGAAAGTGGTAAGAGGTGCTTATATGGAGAAAGAAAGAGCTAGAGCAGAAGAAAAAGGATATGAATCTCCGATTTGTGTTGATAAAGCAGCTACAGATACCAATTATGATGAAGCGGTTCATTATATGATGGAGCATAAAAATATGGCTATTTTTGCAGGAACCCATAATGAAGAAAGTTCATTTTTACTAATGGAGTTAGCAAAAAAGCACAACATATCAGTAGATGATAAACGTATGTGGTTTGGTCAATTATATGGTATGAGTGACCATATTAGTTTTAATTTAGCTGAAGAAGGTTATAATGTAGCTAAATATGTACCATTCGGGCCTGTTAGAGATGTAATGCCATATTTAATTCGTAGAGCAGAAGAAAACACCTCAGTAGCAGGGCAAACTTCAAGAGAGTTAAATTTATTAAAAGCTGAAAAAGCACGTCGTAAACTTTAATGACTACTGTTGACGAAATAAAAGAAGCTATTCAAAAAAACAAAAAAAGATTAGCTAAAGAGCTTAAAGAAAGCAAAGAACTGGTTTATTTAATAAAAAAATCAGTAACCACCTCTTTAACAAATGAAGAGAAGAATAAGGTAAAAGAACAAATGTTAGACATTTGTAAGGCTGTTCCTGCGTTTACAATTTTTATGTTACCAGGAGGAGCCTTATTGCTACCTTTATTAATAAAACTTATACCTGATATTTTGCCAAGTGCCTTTAGAGAAGATGATGATTCAACCGAAAAAAAGGAAGAATAATTTAATAGTAAATTGAAAAATATATTGTTTTAATAGCTAGTTAATTAACCTTTCGGGCACATTTTTAAAATTCGTATTTCAAAATTCATATTTTTTTAATAATAATACACTACTTTTGCGCCAAATTTAACGTAGCAAAATGCAATCAATTAGAAACATCGCTATTATAGCACACGTTGACCACGGAAAAACTACCTTGGTTGATAAAATTATAGATCAAGCTAAAATTTTAGATGACCGTAAAGAACGTACTGACTTATTATTAGATAATAATGATTTAGAACGTGAGCGTGGTATTACAATTTTATCTAAAAATGTATCTGTAAATTATAAAGATGTAAAAATCAATGTAATTGACACACCTGGGCATGCCGATTTTGGAGGAGAAGTAGAGCGTGTATTAAAAATGGCCGATGGTGTTTTATTATTGGTTGATGCTTTTGAAGGTCCTATGCCTCAAACTCGCTTTGTATTAGGAAAAGCAATAGAATTAGGATTAACGCCTATCGTTGTTGTAAACAAAGTAGATAAAGAAAACTGTACACCAGATTTAGTACATGAAAAAGTATTTGACTTAATGTTTGCTTTAGAGGCAACTGAAGATCAATTAGACTTTAAAACAATTTACGGTTCAGCTAAAAATGGTTGGATGAGTACTGATTGGAAAGAAGAAAAAACTGATATTATCGATTTATTAGACGCGGTAATTGAAACAATTCCTGAAGCTCCTTATCGTGAAGGTAGTCCACAAATGCAAATTACTTCATTAGATTATTCTTCTTTTAAAGGAAGAATTGCTATTGGACGTGTATTTAGAGGAGATTTAGAAAAGAACAAAGATTATATGCTTTGTAAGGCTGATGGTACAAATAAAAAAGTACGTATTAAAGAATTACACGTTTTTGAAGGAATGGGTAAGGCTGAAACAGATAAAGTACGTAGTGGTGATATTTGTGCTGTAACTGGTATTGATGATTTTGAAATTGGTGATACTATTGCTGATATTGAAGCGCCAGAAGCATTACCTAGAATTGAAGTAGATCAACCTACGATGAGTATGTTATTTACTATTAATAATTCACCATTCTTTGGTAAAGAAGGAAAGTTTGTTACTTCTCGTCACTTACGTGATCGTTTATTTAAAGAGATGGAGAAAAACTTAGCATTACGTGTTGATACTACTGATTCTGAAGACAAATTTAATGTTTTTGGTCGTGGAGTATTACATTTATCTGTATTGATAGAAACTATGCGTCGTGAAGGATATGAATTACAAGTAGGTCGTCCTCAAGTAATTTTAAAAGAAATTGATGGTGTTAAATGTGAACCTTATGAAACATTATCTATTGATGTTCCTGAAGATGTTGCATCTAAAGCTATTAATTTAGTATCTCTTAGAAAAGGTGATTTATTAGTAATGGAGCCTAAAGGAGATTTACAACACCTAGAATTTACGATTCCTTCAAGAGGATTAATAGGTTTACGTAATAAAATATTAACAGCAACAGCTGGTCAGGCAATTATTAACCATAGATTTAGTGAGTATGGACCTTTTAAAGGTGATTTTACTGAAGATATAAAAGGAGCGATAGTTTCTTCTGCAGCTGGTAAAGCAACTGCATATGCTATTGATAGATTACAAGATAGAGGTAGATTTTTTATTGATCCTAACCAAGAAATATATATTGGTCAGGTAGTAGGAGAGAATGCTAAGTCTGATGATATGGGAGTGAATTTAATTAAAGGAAAAAAATTAACAAACGTACGTTCTTCTGGAACTGACGATAGTGTTAAAATTGCTCCAAAAATTGATTTTTCTTTAGAAGAGTGTATGGAGTATATTAAAGGAGACGAATATTTAGAAGTTACTCCTGAGAGTTTACGTATGCGTAAAATAACATATAGACCATAATTAGGTGTTAAATATTATTAAAAAAAGCTCAAGTTATTAACTTGAGCTTTTTTGCTTTTATATGTTAAATTTTAAGGTGTTATTTTTCAGGTTTTGAATCAATTTCATCAATCATTTTAATAGCTTCTGCTCTTGGTGGAAATATTTTTGATACAATAACACCAATAATCATTGAAACTAGAAAAGAAGGAGCAAGTACGTCAAGAGCAATAAAGTACTCACCAACACTTTCTAATTCTTTAAAAACAAAATTAAATAGTATTACTGCTATAAAGCCTGATAACATGGAAGCAATAGCTCCTTTTTCTGAATAACCTTTCCAAAAAAGAGAGAGAATAATCACCGGACAAAAGGTAGCTGCTATTCCTGACCAGCCAAAAATTATAACCCAAAAAATTTGTCGATCAGGTGAAACATAATTCATTATAATAGCAATTATTAATGCTGTAAATGCCATAATGATAGTTGAAGTTCTAGATATTTTTGTAAGATTTTCGTCTTTTATATCTGGACGAAATATTTTTTGGTAAAAATCTCTTGTAATAGCACTTGATGCTAAAATTAAAAGTGAATCAATAGTAGACATTATTGCAGATAAAACGATTGCGATAAAAACTGCTACGAGTATTGTAGGTAAGAAGCTTTCAGTAATCATACTTAATACATCTTCACCGTTATTTCCTAGAATAGCTTCAGGATCTTGTCCTTCTTTTGTAAAATAGATACGAGCAAGAATTCCTATAGTTACTGCTGCTGCATCAGTTAACAATGTAAAAATAACAGCAATCCATTTACCTTTATCTATTTCTTTTTTATTTTTTATAGACATAAATCGGACATAAACTTGAGGAGAACCAAGAAATCCTAAACCAATCATAGAAAAGCCTAAAATTGTAAAAAGATTCATCCATCCATCTTCACTTCTTCCCATTATTTGTGTTAATGTTGGATCTATAGCATTTAAACCATTAGTAATTCCAGTTCCGTGATCCATAGAAAACCAAACAACTATTGGTAATAAGACAAGACCAAAAAACATGAGTAAACCTTGGAATAAATCAGACCAAACTGCGGCAACAAAACCGCCAATAAATATATAAGCAAGTACTATTAAAAATCCAATTAGAGCACCTATTTTATAATCAATTCCTAGCATAGATCTAAAAGCAACTCCAGTTACATCTATTTGAGAAGCAACGTATATAACTATAAATATTACTAATACTGATGCAGCTAAAACTCGTAGTGTTTGTGTTGTTGATTTAAAATGACTATGAAGGTAATCAGGAATGGTAATTGCTCCATAGGAATCTGATCTTTTCTTGAAACGTTTAGCCATAAACTGCCAAGAAACAAATACGCCTAATAATTCTCCAACAACAACCCAATATCCAGAGTATCCTGCCATAGCTCCCATTCCAGTTAAACCAATGAGTAACCAACCAGATTCACCAGTTGCTCTTGCAGAAAAAGCAACAGCCCAGAAGCCCATGTTTTTTCCGCCTACATAATAGTCACTCATACTTTTTATTCTTTTGGAGGCAAATATTCCAATTAAAAAAAGTATTCCAACATAGACTATTAATACAGCTATCTTGATTGTTAAATTTGGGTCTTGCATAATGGTGTAAGTTTTGATTAGTAGTGTGCTTTTAAGTGAATAAATAACTTATGAGTTTATTAAAAACATTTTAAAGCTTTTGAAAAGTACTCAAAAAATGATCATAAATAGTGTTTTTTTTAATGTTTTTAAGCTGATAGACTATTAAAAATCATAAAATTGGCTATATTTGTTAAACTTAGTATGATTGATTTAGTCATATTAAATTATTTAGTTGGATTTAAGGAATGACCTTGAATTTGTAAATTAAATGAACACCAAAAGTAGAACCCTATTTGAATTCTATCGAACACACTCCAAAGGTACCACAATCATTAGATGAATTAATTACTGCCCTTACTGAGGGAGAGAGGACGACCTTTAGTCACATAATACAATCCATAAAATTTAAACCTGAAACATTTGATAAATATTGTTCCTGGTCTAATGAATGTTATACTAGAAATTGTATTATTAACAATGAACATTTTGAATTAATTTTAATTTGTTGGTGTGAAGGCCATCGCACACCAATACACGATCATGGAGGTGAAGAATGTTGGGTAAAAGTTATTGATGGTGAATTTAGAGAGGTTATATATAAAGAAGATGAAGTAGGAGAGTTAAAAGCGATAAAAAAAACAATTTCTAAACCTAATGAGGTAACTTATATGAAAGATTTCATGGGGTATCATAGTTTAGAAAATATTTCTAAAAAAAGAAGTATGTCGCTTCATTTATATGCAAAACCAATTCGTGAGTGTAAAGCTTACGATGAAAAAGCAAAAACTTTTATAAGTAGATTTTTGACGTACGATACGACAGTTTAATTAGTAATAAAATTTTAAAAAGAGTAAAAATGTCTAATATAAATAATGATTTAACTTTATTTAACGAGTTAGTGGAAGCTCTTATTAAAGAAGAGGAAAATAGCCCTGTAGCTGAGAGAATCGAAGCAAATAAATTATACGATTCAATTGATCTTTCGCTCAATGATTCAGGAATGATAGATGATGAATTTAAAACTCTTTTGCATGAAATTCTTGTTTCAACTCCTAAAACAGCAACTAAATTGTTTTTTAATCAGCTTTTTGGAGGAAGACAGAGCAAGGCCATTTTAGGTGATTTATTGGCTGTAATGCTTAATAATAGTATGTATACCTATAAAGTGGCAGGCCCACAAGTAGGTATTGAACAAGAAATTATTAGGAAATCTTGTAATTTAATAGGCTATGGACCTCAAAGTAATGGTACTTTTCCTACTGGAGGTTCTATGAGTAATTATATGGCGTTGGTCATGGCTCGTGATGCTAAAGATCCAATGTGTAGGTTAAAAGGAATGTCTAAACCACTAGTTGTTTATACATCAAAAGAATCTCATTATTCAAATTCAAAGAATGTTAGTTTTACAGGAATAGGAAGAAATAACATACGATATATTAAAGCAGATTCTAAAGGAAGAATGATTCCAGAATTGTTAGAAGAGCAAGTTATTAATGATATAAACGATGGTTTTATCCCTACCTATGTTAATGCTACTGCAGGTACAACAGTATTAGGTGCTTTTGATCCAATTGATGAAATTGCTAATATTACAGAAAAATATAAAATGTGGCTTCATGTAGATGGCGCTTATTGTGGAAGTGTAATTTTTAGCGAAAAATATAAACATCTTCTAAAGGGAGTAGAAAGATCAAACTCTTTTAGTTACAATGCACATAAAATGCTTGGTACACCGTTAACTTGTTCAATTATTTTAGTAAATGATAAAAAGCAATTGTACGATTCATTTAGTAATGATGCTGATTATTTGTATCAAACTGATGGCGATGATTTTAATTTAGGTAAAACTTCCTTTCAATGTGGTAGAAGAAATGATGCTTTAAAATTTTGGACATTATGGAAATCTGTAGGAGGAAAAGGGTTAAGAAATATTGTAGATAAGCAATTTGATTTAGCTAATGTTGCTCTTGATTATATTAGAAATAATTCTGATTACACATTATATAGTTTTGATGATTCAATATCTATTTGTTTTAATTACAAAAATATTGATCCTACTGAGCTTTGTACTGCATTGTATGAACATCAAGTAACTGTTGTTGGTTTTGGTTCTTTTGAAGAAAATACTTTCATTAGGTTAGTTACGATTAATGCAAATAATGATAAGGAAGATATACTAAACTTTTTTAAAGCCTTAGAAGGTTTTGTTGAGAAAACACCTAGTTTAAAGAAAATGAAAGAAATTAGTATTTAAAAAATACTTTTATTGAATAAAAAAGCACCTTTTTAAGGTGTTTTTTTTGTTTACAGCGTTAGTTAATTATAGAAGTTTTATTCAATTTTAAATATTGAAAAGACGACTCTTTTCTTTGTAAGGTTAAAAACTTGTATTGTTTTAGAAGTGATAGTAAAAAATAAAAAAAGCTATCAAAAACAGGGATGAAATTTTTTTAATTTTTCAAGGGAATGATTGTTTTGATAGCTTAATAATTGAAATTACTAAAAAGGGGAAACAATTAATAAATTCTTTACAAAGATAGTAGATAAAACAAGGCTTTAGAGCTATGTAGTAGTATTGATGTGTTATATTTTTATACTACAATTATACTTAATGGAATAGCTATAGTATTTGAAAATCAGCTTTTTGTTTTCGTTTTTAGGGATGTTGATAGTTTTTTCAGAGAAAAAAATATAAATAGTAGCGTAAATTAATGAGGAAGGTTTGTGTAAAAACAAAAAAATTACCAAAAATGCAATGTAGTAGGTAGTATTATAATTGCTTTTTGGTAATTTATTATAGATGAATTAACAAGGGGAAAATTAATAAATCTTTAATCAAATATATAAGTTGAAATAGTGCAAAAACTCATTGTAGTGTTTTTGAAGTATGTTTAATTTATGTTTAAAAACATTGGTTTGATGCTTTTTATTATTGTTTATCAGTTTTTTATATCTAATAAAGTGAGGTGTTTAAATAGTCGTTTTTTTATCATATGTAGTATTTTTGATGTATATTTATAGAACTTAAAAAGTAAGGATAAGGGGTTTTCTTTAAATTTTAACTAAAATTATTTATAGAATTTGGACGTAATGAAAATAAGTACTGCTTTTATGTACTGTTTTTTGGGCTTTTGTAGTTTTTTCTTAAATGCACAGAGTTCTGATGAACAGTCAAAACCTAATAATTATAAAGAACAAATAGTTAACAGTTATTATTTGTTTCAAAAATATGAAAATGAACGATTATTAGATAGCGTATTGCGTTTTATTAAGTTAAATGAATTTGTAATAAAAGAAGATTCTATAAATAGTAAAATTTATTATTTAAAAGGAGTAAGTAATCTTTATTTGAAGAGGTATGAAAAAGCTGAATCCTATTTTTTAAGATCATTTGATTTAGCTAAGAAAACAAATGATATTCTTTTAAAAGGTACTATTTATAATTCACGAGGTGTTTGTGTCTCAATGGGAAAAAAGAATTATATAAAAGCAGAAGAATTATATAAAAAAGCAATAAATAACTATGTAAAAATAAACGAGCTTCCCCAACAAATAGATTCTTATTATAATTTGACATTAAATGAAAGGAAAAGGAAGAATTGGGAAAAATCTTCAGAGTATGCAATTACTTGTTTAAAGCTAATTGATGAAGATAAAGAACGGGTTGGAGGAATTAGTCGTTTATATTATTTTATAGCTGATAATAGTTTTGAATTGAATAAAAATGAAGAGGCAATTCAAAACCTACAGAAGGCTGAAGAATATGCAGCATCAGATGATAGTTATGTAAATGGATTTATTAATGAAACCTATGCTAAAATATATGAATCTAAAAAAGAGTATACTTTAGCTTTAGAAAGGTATAAAAAAGTTAATCAAAACTTACGACAAACTAATGAGAAAAATGAAGGTAAATTAAGTAAGTCGTTTATAAAAGAATTAGATTTAGAAAGTAAATTGAAATTAGAAAAAGAAGCTATAATTAATACTCAGAGTAAGCAGTTACTATTAAGTGTTTTGATAATTGTAACTTTTCTATTGTTAACGATAGTTCTTTACTGGTTAATTAAAAAAAATAAGAAAAAAAATAATAGAATTAAACAATTAAACTCTGATTTACAAAGTTTGATTTTGAATCTAAAAAATAAGAATCAAGATTTAGTTGATAAGAAACAAGAAATAGAAAACTTATTAAAGTTAAACGAGCAAGCTACCTTCTCTAGAGTTTTAAAAATAAATACTTACAATGATGCTATTAGAAAAATAACTGACGATATTGAAATTTATACTGAAAATAATTCTAACGCTTCTAGTTATTTAATTACAGTAAATAAAAAACTTTTAGCTTTGATTTCGGAAGAAGAACTTTGGCAGGATTTTAAAATACAGTTTGAAAAAATTAGACCTGATTTTTTTAATAAATTGAAAGAACATACCCCTAGTTTGTCAATAAATGATCTAAAGCATTGTACTTATATTATTTCAAATTTAAAAAGTAAAGAAGTAGCTCAGCTTATAAATGTCTCACCAAGAAGTGTTGAAACAACAAGATATAGAATTAAGAAAAAAATGGGGCTTGATAAAGAAGATAATATTTATGACTTATTGAGTGTGTTATAAAATAAAACAAAAGCAGTAAAAATGTTTAAAAATATTTTTTATCAAAAATATCTTGTGTAATCAAAAAAATATTACAGATATTTGCATCAACAAAAATAAGAACATGAGTTTTATTCAATTACATCATCATCATCATCATATTTGCACTCAAGCGAACTGAAGATGTATTGAATAAAAACAAAATATATTTTAAACCCGTTTGAGTAAATCAAACGGGTTTTTTATTTCTGATTAAAAGGAAATTATCTTCACGCAAAGATTTACTCAAACAAATAAACTAACAACATGAGTAAATTAAGAATAGCAATTCAAAAATCAGGAAGATTAAATCAAGATTCCTTACAACTTCTAAAAGACTGTGGTATATCCATAGATAATGGTAAAGACCAATTAAAAGCATCGTCAAGTAATTTTTCATTAGAAATTTTTTACTTGCGTAATGGAGACATTCCTCAGTATTTAAAAGATGGAGTAGTTGATGCTGCAATAATAGGAGAAAACTTATTAGTTGAAAAAGGAGGTGATATTCAGTTTGTAGAAAAATTGGGCTTTTCAAAATGTAAAGTTTCTTTAGCTATAC
The DNA here is from genome assembly GCA_042093175.1 of Tenacibaculum sp. Lineage (GTDB taxonomy): Bacteria > Bacteroidota > Bacteroidia > Flavobacteriales > Flavobacteriaceae > Polaribacter. The sequence continues at coordinate 24,653 of JBELFC010000024.1, forward strand.
CTAAAGGGGAAGAGTATGAGGGATTATCTTTTTTTCAGAACAAGAAAATAGCAACTTCTTATCCTAAAACAGTTCAAGATTATTTAGCAAAAAATGGTATTAGTTCTCAGTTACACATTATTAACGGGTCTGTAGAAATAGCACCTAATATAGGTTTAGCTGATGGAATATGTGATATTGTATCAAGTGGATCTACGTTATTTAAAAATAACTTAAAAGAGGTAGAAGTAATATTGAAATCAGAGGCAGTTTTAGCCGTTTCTCCGAAATTAGAAGTTGCTCAACAAGATATTTTAAATAAATTACAGTTTAGAATTCAATCAGTTTTAAAAGGAAGACGCTCTAAATATATTCTATTAAATGCTCCAAACGATAAGCTTGAAAAGATTATTGATATTTTACCAGGAATGAGAAGTCCAACTGTATTACCATTAGCAGAAGAAGGATGGAGTTCTGTACATTCAGTTTTAGATAAAAATCAGTTTTGGGAAATTATAGATGAGCTAAAAAGTAATGGAGCTGAAGGTATTTTAGTATGTCCGATAGAAAAAATGGTAGTTTAAAAATAAAGCAAATGAAAGCAGTAGAATTGAATAAAGATAATTGGAAATCATTATTGCAAAGACCAACAAAATCTGTAGAGGATATTGAACAAACGGTTAATCAAATTTTCAAAGAAGTTAAAGAAGGCGGGGATACTATTATAAATAAATACACACTCACATTTGATAAGGTTGAATTACAATCATTAGAAGTAAGTTCAAAAGAAATTGAGAACGCTGAAAAATTAGTTTCTAAAGAGTTGAAGGATGCTATTCAAGATGCAAAAAGAAATATAGAGGTTTTTCATACAGCTCAAAAAACAAATAAAGTTGAAGTAGAAACAGCACAAGGAGTTTTATGCTGGCAAGAGAAAAGGGCTATTCAAAAAGTAGGGCTATACATTCCTGGAGGAACTGCTCCTTTATTTTCTACCGTTTTAATGTTAGCGGTTCCTGCAAAAATAGCAGGCTGTAAAGAGATTGTTTTGTGTTCACCTCCTGACCGAGATGGTAAAATAAATCCAGTTATATTATATACAGCATCATTAGTAGGGGTTACTAAAGTTTTTAAGGTAGGTGGTATTCAAGCTATCGCTGGTTTAACATTCGGAACAGAAACAATACCTAAAGTGTCTAAGATTTTTGGACCAGGGAATCAATACGTAACTGTTGCAAAACAGTTATCAACTAAATTTGGAGTTGCAATTGACATGCCAGCAGGACCAAGTGAATTATTAGTAATAGCTGACGACTCAGCAGATGCTGCTTTTGTTGCTTCAGATTTATTAAGTCAAGCAGAACATGGAGAAGATAGTCAAGTTGTTTTAGTGTCAGATTCATTAGACTTATTTTCTAAAGTTGAAATAGAAATAGAAAAACAATTAGCAAAATTACCAAGGAAGGAAATTGTAATAAAAGCATTAGAAAACACAAAATCAGTATTGATTAAAAATGAGGATGAAGTAATAAGTTTTGTAAATGATTATGCCCCTGAACACTTAATAATAGTAACTAAAAATGATGATTTCTTTATAGATCAGATAGTAAATGCAGGGTCTGTTTTTATAGGGAAATATACCCCGGAAAGTGCTGGCGATTATGCGTCTGGCACTAATCATACTTTACCTACTAACGGGTTTGCAAAAGCATATTCTGGAGTTAATTTAGATAGTTTTACAAAAAGTATTACGTTTCAAAAAATTACTAAAGAAGGAATTCAAAATATAGGTAAAACTATAGAGTTAATGGCAGAAGCAGAGGGCTTACAAGCACATAAAAATGCAGTAACTCTAAGATTAAAAGAAATAGATAATGTTTAATTTAGAAAAAATAATTCGCACCAATATAAAAGCTTTAAAAGGGTATTCATCTGCAAGAGATGAGTTTAAAGGAGCTGCAGAGGTTTATTTAGACGCGAATGAAAATCCGTTTGGAACCTTAAATAGGTATCCAGACCCAAAGCAGATTAAAGTTAAAAAACGATTATCTGAATTAAAAAATGTTGAATCAGAACAAATTTTTATTGGTAATGGAAGTGATGAAGTAATTGATTTAGCTTTTAGAATTTTTTGTGAACCAGGAAAAGATAAAGCATTAACCTTTTCTCCCACTTATGGAATGTATGATGTATCTGCAGCTATTAACAATGTTGAGTTGATTAAACAACCACTTTTAGCTGATTTTCAAATTAATTTAAATCAATTGCAGCCTTATTTAGAAATGGATGAAGTAAAGTTAATTTTCATTTGTTCTCCAAATAACCCTACAGGTAACTGTTTTAATGATGATAGTATAACATATATACTTGAAAACTTTAACGGAATGGTAATTATTGATGAAGCATATATTGATTTTAGTTCAATAGCATCTTATATAACTCAATTAAAAAAATACCCAAATTTAATTATAAGTCAAACTTTTAGTAAGGCATGGGGGTTAGCTGGTGTAAGGGTAGGAGCAGCTTATGCTAACTATGAAGTAATAAATTTATATAATAAAGTAAAGCCACCTTATAATGTAAGTACATTAAATCAAAATGCTGTTTTGCAATCGTTAAACAACATAGCACAGTTTGAGATAAATAAAAATATTATTATTAATGAAAAAGAAAAATTAATAAAAGAATTTAGTGCTTTAAAAATAGTAACTAAAATATATCCATCAGAAGCTAATTTTATTTTGGTTGAAGTAACTAATGCTAATACTATTTATTCCAATTTAGTAGAACAGAAAATAATTACAAGAAATAGAAATACTTTAGTAGCCAATTGTTTACGAATAACCGTAGGAAGTGCAGAAGAAAATACGAAGTTAATAAACGCATTAAAACAATTATGAAAAAAATATTATTTATAGATAGAGATGGAACTTTAATTAAAGAACCAGCAGATGAGCAAACTGACTCATTTGAAAAATTAGAATTTTATCCTAAAGTATTTCAAGGCTTAAGTAAAATTGCTTCTGAATTAGATTTTGAATTGGTTTTAGTAACTAACCAGGATGGTCTAGGGACTGAGGTATATCCTGAAAATACTTTTTGGCCTGTTCATAATTTTGTTATGAATACTTTAAAGGATGAGGGTATACTTTTTACAGAAGAAATTATTGATAGAACTTTTGCTAAAGATAATCAACCAACAAGAAAACCTAATACAGGATTGTTAACTAAATTTTTTTCTGAAGAATATGATTTAGCAAGTTCATTTGTAATTGGAGATCGTTTAACCGATGTTGAATTAGCAAAAAATCTTGGAGCAAAAGGGATATATATAAATGATGAAACTTTTTTAGGTACTGATGAAATCACTGTTAAAAGAAGTGAATTAGATGAGTTTATAGCTTTAGAAAGTAATGATTGGAATGCTATTTATGAGTTTTTAAAGTTAGAAGAAAGAACAGCTAGCGTAGTAAGAAATACAAATGAAACAAAAATTAATATCCAACTAAACCTAGACGGAACAGGTAAAAGTAAGATTGATACTGGAATTGCTTTTTTTGATCATATGCTAGATCAAATTGCACGTCACGGACAAATGGATTTAGATATAATTGTTGTTGGAGATTTAGAGGTAGATGAGCATCATACTATTGAAGATACTGCTATAGCTTTAGGTGAAGTTTTTAATAAAGCTTTAGGGAATAAACTAGGAATTGAACGATATGGTTTTTGTTTGCCAATGGATGATTGTTTAGCACAAGTTGCAATAGACTTTGGAGGTAGAAATTGGTTAGTTTGGGAAGCAGATTTTAAAAGAGAAATGGTTGGTAAAATGCCTACCGAAATGTTTATCCATTTCTTCAAATCATTTACTGATGGAGCAAAGTGTAACTTAAATATTAAAGCTGAAGGAGCTAATGAACATCATAAAATAGAAGCAATTTTTAAAGCTTTTGCTAAAGCAATAAAAGTAGCTGTAAAACGAGATACTAGTAAAATGATTTTACCTTCAACTAAAGGAACTTTGTAATTAAGATGATAGCAATTATAAAATATAATGCAGGTAATATACGATCTGTACAAAATGCAATTACGCGTTTAGGCTTTACCAGTATAATAACTGATGATGCTGAAGAAATAAGAAAGGCTGAAAAAGTTATTTTTCCTGGGGTAGGTGAGGCAAGTTCTGCAATGGCGTATTTAAAAGAAAGAAAATTAGATGAGGTTTTAATTTCTTTAAAGCAGCCAGTGCTTGGTATTTGTTTAGGATTACAGCTTATGTGTACTTTCTCTGAGGAGGGAAATACTAAGTGTTTAGGTATTTTTGATACAGTTACAAAGCAATTTCCACCTTTAAAAAAAGTACCTCATATGGGTTGGAATAATTTTTCAGAAATAAAAGAATCTAAGGTAGTTGAAAATTTGAATGAATTAGATGATGTTTATTATGTGCATGGTTATTATGCAAATGTATGCAGTGACACAGTTGCTAGTTGTAATTATATAGTTCCTTTTAGTTCTATTATGCAAAAGAATAATTTTTATGCAATGCAATTTCACCCTGAAAAATCAGCTAGCGTTGGAGAACAATTATTAAATAACTTTCTAAACATTTAAAAAATAACCGTTAAATAAAGAAAAATGAGAATTATACCAGCTATAGATATTATTGAAGGAAAATGTGTACGTCTTACAAAAGGAGATTATGCAACAAAAAAAGTATACAATGAAAATCCAGTTGAGGTTGCAAAAGAATTTGAAGACAGTGGAATTCAATTTTTACATTTAGTAGATTTAGATGGAGCAAAATCTAATCATATAGTAAACTATAAAATTTTAGAACAAATAGCTACAAAGACTAATTTGAAAATTGATTTTGGTGGAGGATTAAAGTCGGATGATGATTTGCGTATAGCTTTTGATAATGGAGCTAGTCAAATAACTGGTGGTAGTATAGCTGTTAATAATCCAGATGTTTTTATTGGATGGTTAACTAAATACGGAAGTGATAAAATTATTTTAGGAGCAGATTGTAAAAATAGAAAAATAGCAACACATGGTTGGTTAGAAACTTCAGAGGTAGATGTTGTTGATTTTATTAAAGAATATGAGGAAATAGGTATAAAGAATGTTATTTGTACTGATGTTGCTAAAGATGGAATGTTACAGGGAACTTCTAATGTTTTGTATAAAGAAATAATAAAAGAAACAAATGTTAATCTGATAGCAAGTGGGGGAGTTTCATCAATTAATGACTTATTAGTATTAAAAGAGATGAAATGTGAAGGAGCTATTTTAGGAAAAGCAATTTATGAGGGGTACATAACCTTAAAAGAATTAGAGCAATTATGTTAAAAAAACGAATTATACCATGCTTAGATATTAAGAATGGTAGAACAGTGAAAGGAGTCAACTTTATAGATATTAAAGACGCTGGAGATCCTATTGAATTAGCGAAACAATATGTAATAGATGGTGCAGATGAGTTAGTGTTTTTAGATATTACAGCTACCGTTGAAAATCGTAAAACGTTAGTAGAATTAGTTGAACGTATTGCTGAAGAAATTAATATTCCTTTTACTGTAGGTGGAGGAATAAGTTCAGTAGATGATGCGTTAGTTTTAATTAAAGCAGGTGCTGATAAAGTGAGTGTAAATTCATCCGCAGTTAAAAACCCACAATTAATTACAGATTTAAAAAACCGTTTCGGAAGTCAATTTGTAGTTGTTGCTATTGATACTAAATATGTAAATGAGCAATGGAAAGTATTTACAAAAGGAGGTAGAAATGAAACTGAATTAGAAACAATTTCCTGGAGTAAAGAAATAGAAAAACTAGGAGCTGGGGAAATATTACTAACCTCAATGAATAGTGATGGAACTAAAGCCGGATTTTCAATTGATATAACAAATTCAGTTAGTAAAGCTGTTAATATTCCTGTTATTGCTTCAGGAGGAGCAGGAAAAGAAGAACACTTTAAAGATGTGTTTACAAAAACTGAAGCTAGTGCAGGATTAGCTGCTAGTATTTTTCATTTTGCAGAAATACCAGTGCCAAAACTTAAACAATATTTAAAAAAACAAAATATACCAGTACGATGAATATAGATTTTACAAAAGGAGATGGATTAGTTCCAGTTATAATCCAAAATAATTCCACATTACAAGTATTAATGCTTGGGTATATGAATCAAGAAGCTTTTTTGAAAACTAAGAAAGAAAAAAAAGTTACATTTTTTAGTAGAAGTAAAAATAGGTTGTGGACTAAAGGAGAAGAGTCTGGTAATTTTTTATTTGTTAAAGATATTCAAATTGATTGTGATAATGATACCGTCTTAATAAAAGTTATACCTAAAGGTCCAACTTGTCATAAAGGAACTACTTCATGTTTTGCTGAAGAAACATCAAAAGGTTTTTTATATGAACTAGAAAGGATTGTTAATGATCGTATAGATAATAATATAGAGACGTCATATACTAATAAGTTGTTTAAAAGAGGTATTAATAAGGTTGCTCAAAAAGTAGGAGAAGAAGCAGTAGAACTTGTTATTGAAGCAAAAGATGATAATGATACTTTGTTTAAAAATGAAGCGGCTGATTTACTATATCACTTTGTAATTTTATTAAAGGCAAAAGGTTTTACATTACTTGAAATTGAAGCTATTTTGAAGGAAAGAAATTAACGTTTAACTTTTTTTCTTGTTTGTTAAACAAAAATTTGTATATTTGGATAACGCATTTTATTGAAATATAATCTAAGCGTTATTTTTTTAGCTAAATCAATTTTGTTTAACTTTTTACAACAAAAATTAAACAATGTCTAAATTAACCGAAAAAAGACATAAAAAAAAGAGTAGGTAATAATGTAAAATCTATTAGAAATGTTTACTAAAAATTTTAAAACTGTTCTAACACTTAGTTTATTATTGTGCCTTTCATTTTTTGCTTCATGTAGTGATGATGATGTAATTGATGAAAAACAAAAAGATATTGTTGAATTAGCATCTGCAACTTCAACATTAAGTACTTTAGTTTCTGCTGTTCAAAAGGCAGGGTTGGTTGATGCATTAAAAGCTGATGGCTCATTTACTGTATTTGCTCCTACAAATGATGCTTTTCAAGCATTATTAGATTCTAACAATAGTTGGAATTCATTGGATGATATTCCTGTTGAAACCTTAAAAACTGTATTAATGTTTCATGTACTAACCTCAAAAGTTAAATCAACAGATCTATCAAATGTTTATGTAAATACATTAGCTACTGGTCCGAATGATGAAAATTTATCATTACAAGTTGAAACAACAGGAGGCGTTGAGTTTAATGGAGATTCAAAGCCCGTAACTGTTGATGTTGAGGCTAGTAATGGAGTTGTACATATCATTGATAAAGTAATGTTACCACCAAATGTTGTTACATTAGTATTAAATAATTCAGGCTTTACTAACTTAGTAGCAGCTTTAACGGATAGTAGGCATACAACTGATTTTGTAACTGTTTTGAAGGGAGATGGTCCTTTTACCGTTTTTGCACCTACAAACAGAGCTTTTGAAGAATTATTAGCCACTAACTCTTCTTGGAATTCAATAGGTGATATTCCAATAGCTACTCTTGATGCTGTTTTGAAATACCATGTTGTCAATGGAGCAAACGTGCAGTCTAAACAATTAACAAATAACCAAGAGGTAACAATGTTGTCAGGAGATAAAATAACAGTTGACTTGTCAAGTGGTGCAAAATTGAAAACAACTAGCAATCAATCAGTAGTTATATCTTCAACTGATGTACAGGGAGCAAATGGAGTAATTCATGTAGTTGATAGTGTTCTTTTGCCTGCAAACTAGATTTGTAGTAATTAATATTTAGGGATTAAAAACTGTCTAAAAATAATTTTTTAGACAGTTTTTTTGTGAAATGATAATATGTAAGGTTTAGATTTGGTTAACAAAATCTAAAAAAACTTTTTTATGACGTTCAAAATCTAAATTAGATGAAAGTGCAACACGAACAATATAGTCTTTGTCTCCTTCTTTAGTTGTACCTTGAGTTGAGGTTGCAGGTATTGTCCAATAACATCCTTTTAATTGGCCATAACTTACACAAAACTTACTTTCATTAGGGATTTCAGTAATCATTAAATTTATTAATTTAAGGTTTAAAGCCCTTTTATAAGTTTCTCTTTCTTCTTCAGTATTTCCTTTTGTTGGAAGATCTAATGAAAAAACAGAAGGGGTAAATCCATTTTTAGCTAATTCTTCTGAGACAAAATTTATTTTTGCATCTGGTAGATTTTCTTTTATGAAGTTTACAAATTCACGTGTGTATTTATAAGCATCATGAATTCTTTGATTCATAGAAGGCAATTGTTTTGCTAAGATTTCCATTTGAAGGTTTGTAGCTTCATTATCACAAAGGCGTAAATGAAAATCTATTTTTTCCATTAAAGCTTCTGATTTTTTATTAGCAACACAATATCCAGCTGTACATTGACCGCCACTAGGGAATTTAGATCCGCTAACATATGATATAGTTTTGGTAGATGCAAGTATCTCGTTTTCGCCTAAAAAATGAGTATTTGGGCAAAATGTTTGATCTAAAATAAAAACAGGATCAATAGCATTCTCACCAGTTGATGTAGTTCGTTTTTTATTTAAAACATTTTTCAATTCTAATAAATCAGGTACTTCAACTCTAGGGTTTGTAGGAATCTCTGCTATTATATAAGGAACAGCGTTTTGGTTTGCAATTTCTTCTAAAACAATATCAATACTTTTAACCATGTCATTACCACCATCAACAGGTAAGTCCATTACTTCAACATTATTTATACATGCAGCAACTCTTCTAGCTTGATCATTAGTACCTCCATAACAATTTGGAGGAACAATTATTTTAATAGCTTTTCCTTTATGATTTTCAACAGCATCATGAATTAGTCCCATTACAATAGCGTATTGCATAGAAAGACCACTTGAAGCAACAACAGCTTTGGTGTTTGCTCCGGTAATTTCTTTAATTGAACTTAAAACACTTGATTTAGTTATATCAATGTTGTTTGTATTATTGCTAGGTACTTTTAGGTTTAAAAGAGACTTTAAAGCATGAAGAGTATTAGCAGGTGTCATAGCTATAGTTTCTCTTCTTCGAACATGTTGGATTTCTGAAATATAACTTTTGTTATCATTACCATTTACAACTAAAATGCTTCCTAAATTATCATCGATGTTAATAAAGAAGTCAATATTAGAAGTAAGATTGAAATCACATATTTCATTTTGTTGAGAAATAAAAATAGTACTTCCATTAAACTCTGAAGTTTCGTTAATATTTTCAACTTTTATCAATTCAAAATGATAGCCATATATATCTTTTACTATTTCAGTATCAAAAAATTCTGGTAGTTTACCAGTGTAAATTATTCGAGTATTTTTTTTAGCTAATAAGTTTTTTCTTAGAACAGCTAAAACAGGAACCGTTTTAGATGAAAAAGAGATAACATTTTCAGCATCTAAATTATTTAGGTTTGCAACAACCCATTCAAGTAAACAAGATAAAGGGTGACCTAAGCGGATATAATCAAAAGCAGTTGGTAGCTCACTTAAATCTATAGAGTTTGCATTGTTTTTTTCATATAAAGCCTCGAATTGTTCTAAAAATTGAGTTTTAGCTAATTTTTCTTCGTAAATATCTAGTCGATGTGTAGTTAAATTAAGCCAATCAGTAGGCATGTTTTCTACTACATCTTTAATATAATTTAGCATTTTATTGTCTTGCATAATTGTTATCTTTAGATAGGCTTGCAAGATACGTTAATTAGAAATTTTTTAAATAATTTTTAAGACGTTTAGTTATATATTAACAGTTGATAA
>JBELFC010000025.1:0-28786 GCA_042093175.1 Tenacibaculum sp.
AGGTTCGAATCCTGCTCTCCCCACAAACCTCAATCATATCGATTGAGGTTTTTTTGTTAATTATTTTAATAATAAAAACCCCTTAGATATTAATATCTAAGAGGTTTCAGCATTTAATTAATTATAACAATAAACTAGAAATACTATTTCCTTGATTTTATAAACGATTTCGAGTATTTAGTATTTTTATCAAACACCTTAATAAAGTATACTCCTGTTTTTAAATTTTCAATGTTGATAGATGGAGAAAATGAGTTTTCATCAACAGTTTTTCCATTGGTATCAATAATTTTATAATGTGCATTTTTAAGAACCTTACCTGTTTTAATATTTAAAATTTTACTAGTTGGGTTAGGGTACAATTGTAAATCTATAAAAACACTATTATTTGCTGTGCTTTTGATGTTTTTACGTGCTGAAGTTTGAACTATGTTAACAGTGTAGTCTTCAACTTCACCATCATTAAAAGATTCGCAAGGAGTTTGTGTGTATTTATATTTCATAGAAACTCGCATTCTAGTTGATCCAAGTTTTGCATCGCCAGGTACTTTAATACTCGTAACTATATTTGTGTTACTTGTAGTAGATGTATTTACAACTCTTTCGTTGTCATCAAAACTTCCGTTTTGATTATAGTCTATCCAAACACTGAAATATTCCTTATATGAGCTTCCGCTAAAAGCAGCACTAATAGTTAGGTCATTTGTGCTTCCAGCTGTAATAGTTGCAACTTGATTAGTGAAATCTGCATACCCACCGTTTGCACCAGTAATATTTGTTAAGTCTCCAAAAGAAACAAGGTCTATCCATTCGTATTTTATTCGGTTACCTTTTGATTCACAATAGCTTTTGTTTTTCCCTACAGTAATTGTAAAAATTTGTGTTGTAGTATTAGTACCATCTGTAGCTTCTAATGTAATTTTAACTTCTCCAGAGTTTGCATTTGAAGGAGTTCCTTCTAATGTATATACATTATTTTTTAATGTAAGGTTTAACCAAGAAGGAGCATTTTTTAAAGAAACTTTAATGATATCTTTTTTATTTTCATCTGTGGTGGTAATTTCATACTGATATGGTTTATCAATATCTATGAATGTAATTGGCTCAGATTTAAAAACTGGAGCAATGTTTGTTGGGTATAAATTAACCATAACTGCATTATTATCTATCCAATTGTATTTGCCTCCATGTGTAACCATTTCTGTTAAGTAAAAATAGCCGTTACTTCTACCAGCCCATCCCCAGTTGATATGAAAAAAATCACCTTGATCAGTTGTGTCATATCCATCTAAAGCAAATAAATGTCCAGCACCACCAGCATTAGGATCTTGAAGGTTTTTACTTCTACCTGAATATAAAACTGGTCTTTTTTCGTTAAGTTGTTCTTTTATAAGAGTATTCCATTCTTGGTCAGAATAACGATATCTGTATACCATTGAAGCCCCACTGTTGTACTTGAAGTTTCTTTTCAAAGCACTTAAAGCATTTGAAGTATACGCACCTGAACCTCCGTTAGCAGATGTTCCGTAATTCATTTTAACTGCAACTCCAGCATGATATGATAACTTAGCGTTTTCGTTATCTGCTCTAGTTTTAGACATGTTACTCCAATCGTAAGTTTGCTCTTCAAAGTTTACACTCAAATCACCGTATTTTCTATGGTTATATGATGTTTGACCCCTTCCTGTGCTTGGAAACTCCCAATACCTCATTACTTGAGACATAGCGGTAGCAACACAACCAACAATGGCTTGACCGTCACTGTCACTTGGACAAAACTTTTCAAAACCACTAGATTGGGTGTATAAAATATCATCCATAAAAGGAGCAATGGTTGTAGTTCTTTTTTGACCTTTATTTTTAGATGGATTTAATATTTTATTCCATGCAGATTTGGTAACTTTTTTTCTATTTACTTTTTGTGCTTTGGCACTTTCGTAAACAAAAGATTTATACGCGTTTAGTAAATCATTCATTTGTGGTGTATTCAAAGATGTGTCAAATGTTCCTTTGTCTGAATACCCTAAAATAGGTTTGGTAGCATCATCTGCAGAAACAATAACAAATCCACCACCATTAAAGTTTATTAAGTAATAGACTAAGCTATTTTCATAATATACTTCCTTAATTGAAGCTACATTTTTTTGTGCTGATTTAGCGTTTTTTTCTTGGTTTTTGTTAATCCATTTATTGGCAACAAGTAGTGCTGTCTTTTTATTAATAGGATCAGCAAAAGCACTCTTAAAACAAAAGAGTAGCATCATAGTAAACAATGTAATTTTTTTAATCATTATATATTATTTTTAATTGTCAGGCAAAATAAGAGGATGAAAAATTGTTATGAAATAAGGGTTTTTCCCATTTGTAGAATAGGGTTTATGCGTAGGTGTGGTAAGGGTTTATAGGTAGGTGTAATTGAATATTGCAAAATAGTATTCTAGTTATTGAATATGTGTTAAAAAAAATGATAGTAAATTAATATTTTACTATTTTTTGTTTAAGCAAGTTCCGAGTTGAATTTATTTTAAAAAGAATATTTTTAAGTTTTTGGTTGTAAAGAGAAGATTCTATTATCATTTTAATTAGTTAAATGATTTTTTAAGATTGCTATAAGTTGATAACAATTTAATAATGTTTAATGTTTTTTTAAAATAGATAAACAATATGTATATTTGCATACATTAAATCTTTATACATGAAGAAGCTTTTAGTATTTATTGCAATTTTTCAGTTAGTTATTATTCAAGCCCAAGACTTAGGTGTTATAAAGGGAAAAGTAATAGATTCAAAAACAAGAGAGTTGATTCCTTTTGTAAATGTTTTAATAGCAGGTACACAAAAAGGAGGTACAACAAATGAATCAGGAGAGTTTATAATAAAAGATTCACCTTTGGGCTATCAACAAGTTCAGGCTTCTTTTATTGGTTACAAAACAGTAATTTCTGAGGATTATTTAGTTACAAAAGAGAAGGTACCTTTTATTGTTATTGAAATGGTTGAAGATGCTACACAATTAGCTGAGGTAGAGATTAAAACTAAATTATTTAAAAAAACATTAGAAAGTCCACTTTCATTACAATCGTTAGGGGTAGCTGAAATAGAAAAAAATCCAGGAGGAAATAGAGACGTGCTAAGAGTGATACAGTCTTTTCCAGGTGTAGCTTCCAATCCAGGGTTTAGAAATGATATAATAATACGAGGTGGAGCAACTTCTGAAAACAAATTTTATGTAGATGGAATAGAGGTTCCGGTTATAAATCACTTTCAAACACAAGGAGCAACAGGTGGACCAGTTGGTATAATGAATACTGATTTAATTAGAAAGGTTGATTTTTATTCAAGTGCATTTCCTGCTAATAGAGGGAATACGTTAAGTTCAATAATTGAGTTTACTCAAAAAACAGGAAACCCAAACGAACTAAATGCTAGAGCAAGTTTAGGTACTTCAGATGCAGGAATTACGTTAGATGGACCTTTAGGAGAAAATACAACGTTTATTGTTTCATTGCGTCAATCATATTTACAGTTTTTATTCAAATTGATTAAACTTCCATTTTTACCAACTTATAATGACTTCCAGTTTAATATAAAAACGAAGTTGAATGATAATAGCGAATTAGCTATTATTGGTTTAGGAGCTATTGATGATTTTAAAATAAACACAGAGGTAAACGATGGTGTTACAGATGTTGAAACGTTAAAAAGAAATAAAGTTATTTTAAATACTGTTCCAGTAAATAGTCAATGGAATTATACGGTTGGTGTTAATTATAAAAGGTTTGGTGAGAATTCAACCCAACAATTTGTATTTAGTAGAAATGAATGGAAAAATAAAGCAGTCAAGTATTTTTTAAACGACGAACAAGAAAGACCTGAAAACTTATTATTAGATTATAACTCTAAAGAAATAGAAAATAAGTTTCGTTTTGAAAATACGGTAAAGAAAGATAACTATTCTTTTAATATAGGAGCAAATTTAGAATTAGCGAATTATTCAAATAATACATTTCAAAAAATAGTAAACACACAAAATGTTGCTGAAAAAAAATTCTCATCAAGTGTTGATTTCTTCAAATATGGAATTTTTGGTCAGTTTTCTAAGTCTTTTTTTAATAACAAGCTTGGAATTTCTCTTGGTTTTAGATTTGATGGTATTGATTATAATTCTGAAATGAAAAATTTACTGAACCAATTTTCACCAAGAATAGCTGCAACGTATAATTTTAACGAAAAATGGTCGTGGAATTCTTCTTTAGGTATTTACAATCAGTTACCATCTTACACGGTACTAGGTTTTAGAAATCAAGCAAATGAATTAGTAAATAAAAGAGGATTAAAATACATAGAATCTCAACATGCTGTAACAGGTATTGAGTTTAGGCCAAATACAACTTCAAAATTAACCTTTGAAGGTTTTTATAAAAGATACTCAGATTATCCTTTTTCAGTGAGAGATCAGATAAGTTTGGCCAATCTTGGAGCAGATTTTGGAGTAGTTGGTAACGAAGAAGTGGTTTCTAACTCTAAAGGTAGAGCATATGGATTTGAAATCTTGGCTCAAAAAAAATCGTATAAAGGGTTATATGGTATCGCAGCTTATACTTTTGTAAGGAGTGAGTTTAAAAATAATTTAGGAAGATATATTCCATCAACTTGGGATAATAAACATTTATTAACTATTACTGCGGGAAAGAAGTTGGCTAAGAATTGGGAAGTAGGAACTAAGTTTAGGTTAGTTGGTGGAAGACCGTATACTCCTTATGATTATAATACATCGGCTGTTAAAGCGAATTACGATGTTAGTAACGGAGGAATTTTAGATTTTTCACGTTTAAATGAAGAGCGTTACGCTACTTATACACAGTTAGATATACGAGTTGATAAAACTTGGTATTTAAAAAGGTATTCTATCAATTTATATATGGATGTACAAAATGTATATGCTAGCTCTTCAGATAGACAACCTTTTTTATTGCCTCAAGAAGATGGAAATGGTCAGCGATTAACAGATCCAAGTGATTCTTCAAGATACCTATTAGAAGAAGTAGAAAGTTCATCAGGAAGAGCCATTCCAAGAATAGGTGTTATTGTTGATTTTTAATTTTTAAATATATTATTGTTTTAATTATTACAGTTCTTTTTAGAAAAACATTAAATTGCCAAACAAACCAACTAAAAAGAATTTTTTAAAATGAAAAAATTATTAATTGGAGCTTCTTTTTGCTTGTTAGCTATTAGCTCTATTACAGCTCAAAAGTATCAATTCACAACGGTGAAAGATATTGAAAATACAGAAGTAAAAAGTCAAGGTAGAACTGGAACTTGTTGGAGTTTTTCTACTACTTCATTTTTAGAGTCTGAAATTATAAGATTAACAGGGAAGCAAATTGATTTATCTGAAATGTATACGGTTCGTAATACCTATTCAGCAAAAGCAGTTAATTATTTATATCGTCAAGGTAAAGCTCAATTTAGTGAGGGAGGTTTAGCTCATGATGTTATTAATTCGGTTGCAGATAAAGGATTAGTGCCTGAGCAAACATTTACAGGTTTAGATTTAGGACAAGATAAGCATAACCATGCAGAGTTAATTGCTGTGCTTAAAAGTATGTTAGATGCATATATTAAAAATCCAGCAAGAAAATTAAGTCCTAGGTGGAAGCAAGCTGTTGAAGGAGTTTTAAATGTTTACTTAGGAAAAAATAAGGAAGAATTTTCTTTTGAAGGGAAAAATTATACTCCTAAAACGTTTGCGGAGTATGTAAAAATAGATCCAGCAAATTATGTTACTTTAAGTTCTTTTGAACATGCTAAAAAATATGATAAATTTATATTAAATATTCCTGATAACTTTTCAAATGGAGCGTTTTATAATGTCTCTTTAAATGAATTAGTGTCTGTAACTGAAGAAGCCATCAAAAATGGTTATACGGTTGCTTTAGATTGTGATGTTTCTGAAAAAACATTTTCGTCTAAAGCGGGTGTTGCTGTTGTACCAGCTATAAGTGGAGAGAACAAAAAGGCATTGAAAGAAATAGTTGAGGAAAAAAATATAACAGCTTCATATCGTCAGTCTGAGTTTGAAAATTTTAATACTACAGACGATCACTTAATGCATATTGTAGGTATTGTAAAAGATCAAAAAGGAAATACCTATTTTAAAGTTAAAAACTCTTGGGGAAATAAACAAGGAAATCAAGGGTATGTATATATGTCAATCTCTTATTTTAAATTGAAAACAATTTCAGTTTTATTACATAAAGATGGAATTTCATCTAGTTTGAAAAATAAATTAAATATAAAATAAATTCTTATTTATTTTAATAGTAAACGCACCTTAAAATCTATGGTTTTTAAGGTGCGTTTTGTTTTTAAGTTGCTAATTAATAAGTATAGATTTAAGATTTTTTATGGTGGATTTCACATAACTTCCAATTTATTAAATGAGCTAAAGCAATTGCAGATGCACCAGTAACCATTAATACTGTTTCTAGTTGTTCATTTGCCCATATTTGACAAATAAAAATAATTGTAAATCCAGTAATGGCTATAATTAAAGGTGTTTTTTTCTTATGAAGTTTAGTAACCCCTTGTGATAATGATAATATTGCAATAAACAAGCTAACTAGAATTATTAGGCCTTCTACAATTGGTGATTCCATAAATGCTAAACCACTAAAAGGAGCTAATGTTAGTAGTATTGGAAGTATTCCACAATGAATAGCACACAGTAATGATATTGAAAACCCTATAAGATCTATTTTCTTTGATATGGTCATTGGTGTTGAATTTGATTGTTAATTAAATGAATTGCAAATGTAGTAAAAAAACACTAACGCAACTTAGTTGCATTAATGTTTTTTTACTACATTTAAGAAGTTATGTGAAGGGCATTAGAATTAGAAAGCAAGTAACGATGAATGCTATGGTATATCATTGAATTTTGTATCTTTCGAGAGTTAACAAAAATTAAAAATATATGGAAGAAAAACTGAATAGTGAAGAGTCAGTTGAGCAATCAAAACAAGCGGTTCAGGATGATGCAAAAGGATTGTGGGTGAGTTCAAAGAAATTTATTATTGAATTATTAGATTTTCGTCATGATACAGATCAAGAAGCCACTATTGAAGCCATAAAAGGAGATATTCCTTTTAAAGGGGCTACAGCTTGGATTTTAATATGTTCCATATTTGTAGCTTCAATAGGGTTAAATGCAAATTCAACAGCTGTAGTAATTGGAGCCATGTTAATATCTCCGTTAATGGGACCAATATTAGGAATTGGAATGTCAATTGCTATTAATGATATTGATACTCTTAAAAAATCAATGATAAACTTAGCAACTATGATTGTTTTAAGTTTATTAACGGCATTTTTGTTTTTTGCTATTTTTCCATTAAAAGAAGAGACTTCTGAATTATTAGGAAGGGTAAAACCTGATATACGTGATGTGTTAATAGCATTTTTTGGTGGATTAGCACTAATTATAGCACGTACAAAAAAAGGTACAATTGCTTCGGTAATATTTGGTGTAGCAATTGCTACAGCATTAATGCCACCTTTATGTACAGCTGGTTGGGGATTGGCTACAGGAAAATACCATTTCTTTTTAGGGGCTATGTATCTCTTTACTATCAATACTATTTTTATAGCCTTAGCAACTTTTGTTGTTTTAAAGCTTCTTGGATTTACAATGATACGTTATGTGAATTCAGTAAAAAGAAAAAGAATAGCTCGATTAGCATCTTTTATAGCAGTTTTAGTAATGGTACCTGCGTTTTTTACATTCATTAATGTATACCAAGACAGTATTATTAATGCAAATTATAAAAAGTTTTTAAAAGAGAAAATTGATGATAATAAGGATTTATGGTTGCAACGTCAAACCATAGATAGAGAAGCAAAAACTATCAGTTTATTTTTTAATGGTGATATAACAGATGCAACGGAGACTTTTTTAAGAAATGAATTAAAGACATATCCAAAAATTGATTCATACTTGCTTTTAATAAATGAAAACAAAGCTCGAAGTGTAGATAGAGTGGTGGATGCTTATGATAGAGCTATTGCGGATCTAGATGAAAAGGATAATATAATTAAGGGCTTGCAAAAAGAAATTGATGATCTTAAGTCTACAATTTCTAATTTAAATCAAAGAATAGAGCAAGATGCGACTAATAGAGATAAAAATACAGTCCCATTTAGTTCTATTATAAAAGAAGCTAAGATTAGGTATAATGGAATTACAGGAATGAGTTTTTCAAAGAAGCTTGTGTCAAAAGATTTTATTAAGATAGATACAATTCCTGAAATATCAATTTCATGGAATAAAAAATTAGCAGATTCAATAGTTACTAAAAAAGAAAAAGAACTTAAAGTATGGTTACAAAAAGAGTTGTCAATTAAGAATCTTATAATTAAAAAATAAATTTTATAATGAAAGGGAAAAAATGAATGTTTCTTCCCTTTTTTTATTAATTAAAAAACTACAAATTTTGTAGTAAGCTACAAAATTTGTAGTTTTGAAAAATATGAAAACACCGAAACCAGGAAAATCAGTAAGAGGATCAAAGTCAGGAAAACCAATTATGGCACTTTTTGAGTTATTAGGAAGGAATTGGACAATGGGTATTATTTGGCATTTAAATGATTCGTCAAAATCATTTAGTGATTTAGAAAAGTTATGTACCGATATTTCTCCTACAACTTTGAATACAAGGTTGAAGGAGTTGCAAAGCACATTTATTATAGAAAAAATAGTAGGAGGTTATAAATTAACTACTATTGGAGAAGAGTTGTTTGTTTTGTTTGAACCTCTAAGAGAGTGGTCAAATGAATGGTCAAAAAAATTTAAATAACAAAAGAATATGTTTATAATTAATTTCAATTTTATAAAACCTTTAGAAGAGGTTAATAAATATACTGAGTTACACAGGGCTTATGTGGCTAAGCAGTATGAAAAAGAAAAGTTTATAATTGGAGGGCCAAAAACTCCACGTAACGGAGGGGTTGTAGTATCAAATGAGTGCTCAAAAGAAGAACTTATAATGATTTTAGAAAATGATCCATTAATATTAGGGAGAGTAGCCGAATACGATTTAATTGAGTTTTCACCATTAATGAGTAGCCAGAATTTAAATGCATTCATAAAATAAAAAACCGAGCATTTAGCTCGGTTTTCATTTTTGATTACTTTGTTAGAGTATTCGTAGTAAGCTAGAGTTTATTTTTGGTTAATAACTCTAAATGTTGTTCTTCGGTTTGAAGCATGTTCTCTTTCTGTACAAGAAACACCATCAGAACATCTATTGGTTAATCTATTTTCGCCATAACCATTTGCTGTTAATTGACTAGGATTAGTTCCTTTAGCTATAAGGTAATTAACTACTGCTTGTGCTCTTCTTTCAGATAATGATTGATTGCTCTTTTTTGTACCTCTAGAGTCAGTGTGTGATTCAATAGCTACTGCAACACCACCTTTTAAAATAGGTAGTAATCTTGCATCAATAATACGTTTTGCACCTGAAGTTAAAGTTGCACTACCTAGATTCCAGTTTATTGGTAAAGGAGTGTTTTCAACTAATTTACATTCTACTTCTTTCCATGAAGTTAATCCACCTTTTGAAACTAAAACTTCTTTAGTTATAGTTTTGTATTTAGCAGCTACTTGTACTTCTTCTTCCCAAGCATCTTTAACTAAAACAGTTTTCTTAATTGTTTTATAAATTGCATCACCTTTAATTAATCTTGTAGATGGAGCTGAAGTCATTACAGTCCTTCTCATTGTAGTTGTTACTTCAGGTATTTCTATTGTATTTGTTGTAGTAACAGCAGGTATACTTCTTTTTACAGTAGTAGTAACTTCAGGTATTTTAATTGTTCTTGTGGTTGGAGGAGTAGTCATTACTCTCTTTTTAATTATTTTAGTAACCGCAGGAATTTCAATTGTTGTTGTACTAGGAGGAGTAGTCATTACTCTCTTCTTAATAATTTTTGTTTTAGCAGGTATTTCAATTACTCGTGTTGTTTCTGGAGTAATAACAGTTCTTTTAATAATTTGAGTAACTTCAGGAATTTCAATAGTTCTCGTAGAAGGTGGAGTTACCATTACTCTTTTTTTGATAATTTTTGTAACTGCTGGAATTTCAATAGTTCTGGTAGATGGAGGAGTAGTCATTACTCTTTTCTTTACTATTTTTGTAACTGCAGGAATATCAATAGTTCTAGTACTAGGAGGTGTGGTAACTACTCTTTTAGAATAAGTTGCTACTCCACATCCATTAGGGCCTGCATTATTATCGTTACAAGTAGGTGTTTTAACGGTAGATGCATCTTTTTCTAATACTGTTTTACTTATTGTTTGGTATTCAGCAGGTACTTCTTTATAACACCAGTAACGACAATCATTAGGGTCTGAAGATTCACAATCTGGAGCTTTTTCACTCATTTGCCATCTAGCAGATTTTGCTCTTAATTCTATAACTTCACTGTCTTGGTTAAAGGCAGCAGGAATAACTCTTAATTTAGAACCGTATTGTCTTCTCTGGTATTTTAGAATTTCTGATCCGTAAACAGCAGGAATAACTTCTAAGCGTTTAGAAGCTTCTTTTATAGTAACTACTACGTCTCTCATTTCGTATTTAGCAGGAACGATTTCTACTCGTTTTCCAGCTTCTTTTACAGTAACCACCACGTCACGCATTTCATATTTAGCAGGAACAACTTCTAAGCGTTTTGATGCTTCTTTTACAACAATGGTTTCTTCTACAATGTTAGTCTTTGCAGGTACTTTTACTAGTCGTTGGCTAGCTTCTTCAATGGTAACAACTACGTCACGCATTTCGTATTTTGCTGGAATAATTTTTAATCGCTTGCTAGCTTCTTTAACAGTAACCACAACGTCACGCATTTCATATTTAGCAGGAATTACCTCTAAACGACTAGAAGCTTCTTTGGTAACTACGGTTTCTGAAGCAACTGAAGGTCTCGATAAAGATTTTTCTATACGTTTACTAGCTTCTTTTGTAACAACTGAAAAGTTTTTAGTTTCGTATTTAGCAGGAACAATTGTTAATTTTTGACTTCCAACATTAACTAAAACTCTTTCAGTTATAGTTTTGTATTCTGCAGGGTGCGTAATAATTCTTTTATATGCAGGTGCTATTTCAATAGTAACATCTTCATTTTTCCATACTTCTGGAGTTTTACATCGAACATAGCATTTCCCCGGTTCGGCGTTGGTTGGTAAATCTTGCGAAAAAGCAGATAACCCAAAAGCAAATAAAGCTCCAGATAACAATAATTTTTTCATAATTAATAAAAATTTGTTAATGATTATTTAGTTTCATTTAATATGACACGCCAAGGGGTTAGAGGTCACATAATTACAAATATAACAAATTTTACTAAATGTTAAAGAAATGTTAAAAAACTTTACAATTTATTGAAGTATAGGCTTTTAATTATACCGTCTGATAGCCCAATTTTAGGTACAAATATTTTTCTTGCACCGCTCCATTTCATTGCAGAAAGGTATATTTTTGTAGCAGGAACAATTACATCAGCTCTATCTGGATTAAGACCTAATTCAGAAATTCGTTCTTTATAGGTCATTTTTTTTAAAAATTGATATTGAGCATTAAGGTAAATATAAGAAATAGGTTTCCCTTGTTCTCTACCTGACATCTTAAAAATTTTATTAATGTTACCTCCAGAACCTATTAAGGTAATTCTTTTGTAGTTTTTTGTATTTTCTTCAATCCAGTATTGAACCTTTTTAAAGATAATTTTATTATCAGATTTTTTATTATTTATTAATCTAACAGTACCAATTTTAAAAGATTTAGAATTAACTATTTTACCTCTTGAAAACAGTGTAAATTCAGTACTACCGCCACCTACGTCAACATATAAATAAGTACTATCTGATTCAATTAGTTGATTTAAGTCAGTAGAAGATATTATAGCAGCTTCTTTTTTACCATCAATGATGTCAATTTCAACATCAGTTTCTTTTAAAACCATTTTAGCAACATCTTTACCATTTGTTGCTTCTCGCATGGCAGAAGTAGCACAAGCTTTATATTTTTCTACACCATGTACTTTCATGATGAGTTTAAAAGCTTTCATGGCGTCTACTATCCTATTTGTATTTTCAGTTGATATAGTTCCAGATACAAAAGCATCAGCTCCTAAACGAATTGGAACACGAACCAAAGATGATTTTTTAAATTGAGGATCCTTATCGTTCTCTTCAATTACATTGGCTACGAGTAATCTTACGGCATTTGAGCCTATATCAATAGCTCCGTATTTTGTTATTTTCAAAATCAGTTAGTTTATCTATGATTTTTAGGAAACTCAGCTAATATAGTATTCCCTTTCTTAATATTTTTCCAGTGTTTTTCTTTGAATTCAATTCCAATTACACCACAAGTAGCTACATGCGCAATAGGTTTGCTTCCAAATTTATTTACAAAAGTATTTATACCATGATCATGACTAAATATAATGGCACTATTAAAGCTGTCATCTAAAGCTTTTACAGTTTTTACTAAATAACCATCACTAAAACTATAAAGTTGTCGTTTTATTTGAAGGTTAGATAAAGGATAGCCGAAATTTTCACAAAAAATAACAGCCGTATGTAATGCCCTATTGGCGCTACTAGAAACAAAAACATCAGGTTTTTCTATTTCTTTAGCTAAATATTTAGATAGCAAATGTGCATCATTAATACCACGTTCTTTTAGTGGTCTGTCTATATCTTTAACGCTATCATACTTCCATGAAGATTTAGCGTGACGAACGATGTAAATTGTCTTCATTTAATTTTTTAAACAATATGTAAATATAAAACTATGGAGCTAAACGTTCAAGTTTCCAAGAAAAATCTTTTTGCAAAGTATATCTAATTCTATCATGCATCCTGTTTGGGCGCCCTTGCCAAAATTCAATAGAAATAGGTTTAACAATAAAACCACCCCAATGTTTTGGCCTTGGAATTTCTTGATTTTTAAATTTTGTTTCATAAGAAATTAAATTATCATCTAATTCTTTACGAGACGTAACTACCTCACTTTGATTTGATGCCCAAGCCCCAAGTTTACTACCATCAGGTCTAGATTCAAAATAGCCATCAGATAAATTGGAAGCTAACTTATTAGCTGTACCTTTTATTATTATTTGTTGTTCTAAACCTGACCAAAAAAAAGATAGACAAACTTGGTTATTATTTATAATAGCTTTTCCTTTTTCAGAATTATAATTAGTGTAAAAAATAAAGCCTTCCCAAGTATATTTTTTTAATAAAACAATTCTACTTTTTGGAAAACCATCTTGCCCTATAGATGAAATAGTCATAGCATTTGCTTCGTCAACCATTTCAGAGTTATCTGCTGTTAAAAACCAATCTCTAAAAAGTTCAATTGGGTTTTCAGGACAATTGATTTCAAGAAGTTCTTGTTTTTCGTAAGACTTTCTATGATTACTTAAATCGTGTGCCATTGTTAGCTTTAATTGTTGCAGTAAAGGTACAATTTTTAGCAAGATTTGTAAACTTGATAGCAAGAAATGTTAAATGAATAATGAAGGGTCAAGTCTATTTTTGCAGAGTTACAATTCATCATAAAAAAAATACAGTTGAGTAGCTCTTTTTAGAAAAGGATATAAATCAATTGCATTTTTGAACTGTGAAATTCAATTAACAATATCAATTTATAAAATGAAACAAACTTTAACAATTATAGTTTTTATAATACTACACTTTTCAATGAGTGCACAGTCTGTCATTTCAGGAAAAGTAACAGATATGAAAGGTGAGCCTATTTTAGGAGCAAATATATATTTAGAAGGTACTTACGATGGAGCTTCGTCAGATGAAAATGGAGAATTTAAATTTATGACTTCAGAAAAAGGTGTAAAGAAATTATTAGTATCATTTATTTCTTTTGAATCTTTTTCAAAAATAGGAGATGTATCTTCATTTAAAAATTTACATATAAAATTAAAAGATGATGTAAATACTTTAGATGCAGTAACTATTAATGCAGGAACATTTGAAGCAGGAGATAATGCTAAAGTAACAGCATTAAAACCCTTAGATGTAGTTACAACAGCTAGTGCTTTAGGTGATTTTGTAGGTGCTATTCAAACATTACCAGGTACAACGACAGTCGATGAGGATGGTCGTTTATTTGTAAGAGGAGGAGACGCTGGGGAAACCCAAATTTTTGTTGATGGTATTCGAGTGTTTACACCTTATGCACCATCAGCAAGAAATATACCAACTAGAGGAAGATTCTCTCCATTTTTATTTAAAGGATTTTCTTTTTCAACAGGTGGATATTCTGCTGAGTATGGACAAGCTTTATCTAGTGTTTTGACCATGAGTACTATTGATGAACCTACTCAAGAAAAAACAGATATATCTATTATGACAGTTGGAGCTGGTATCGGAAACACTCAAATATGGGGCAAGAATTCATTAAGTGTAAACGCATCTTATATAAACTTAGCACCGTATCAAAAATTATTTCCAGATAGAAATACATGGAATAAACCTGTACAAGCAGCAAGTGGCGAGATGGTATATCGTTATAAACCTAATGATGATGGAATGTTGAAGTTATATGGAGCTTTTAGTTACACTGATTTTGATATGATTCAGGACGATATTAATTATGTTGATGGGTTTCATTTTGGACTTAGAAATAGAAACCTATATTTTAATGGTTCTTACAAAGAAAGATTAGATAATAATTGGAAAATTTCGGGAGGATTCAGTTTTACTAATGATTTTTCAAATTTAGGAATACTAGATGATGTTGTAAAAGATGAGGAAAACTCTATTCATGCTAAAATAAAATTACAAAAAAAAGTGTCAAATAGGTTTAAATTAAATTTCGGAGCCGAATATTTATTTACACACTTTAATGAAAATTATGCAAGAAATAACACAGGAAACTATAAGTATAAATTTAAAAATGATATAGCTAGTGTTTTTGCTGAAACAGATATCTTCTTTTCAAAAAAGTTAGCGTCTAAAATTGGAGTACGTTTTGAAAACTCTGAGTTTTTAAATCAGTTTACTGTTTCTCCAAGAGTTTCGTTGGCTTACAAATCAGGTAAGAACGCGCAGTTTTCAGTTGCTTATGGGCAATTTTATCAAAACCCGAATAATGATTATTTAAAGTTTTCGGATAATTTAAAAGCTCAAGAAGCTTCACATTTTATAGCAAACTATCAATACGTAAAAGATAAGAAAATATTTAGGGTAGAAGGATATTATAAAGATTATGACAACTTAGTGAAATATGATACCCAAATAGCATTGCCAATGTCTAAATTTAATAATGAAGGAAGTGGATTTGCTAAAGGAATAGATGTGTTTTGGAGAGATGGAAAAACCATAAAAAATACAGAATATTGGGTGTCATACTCATATTTAGATACGGAAAGAGATTATAAAAACTATCCTACAAAGGCTACTCCTGGTTTTGCATCTTCACATAATATGTCTATTGTGGCTAAGCATTTTGTAAAAGATTGGAAAAGTCAATTAGGTTTGAGTTATAATTTTGCTTCTGGAAGAAATTACACTAACCCAAATAAAAGTGGTTTTTTAAATGATAAAACAATTAACTATAATTCAGTAAGTTTTAATTGGGCATATTTAATTAGTCAGCAAAAAATATTATATTTTTCAGTAAATAACGTTTTAGGTACTCAAAATATATTTGGTTATAACTATAAAAATACACCTAATGTGAATGGGATTTTTGATAGGCAGGCTATTATTCCTTCGGTAGATAGGTTTTTCTTTGTCGGTTTCTTTTGGACAATAAGTGATAACAAGAAAGATAATCAGTTAAATAATCTATAATCTTACAATTCAGTCATATAATATAACAACTCAGTTTGTTTTTTAATGATATGAATAAGTTACTATAGATATTTGAATAGAAATTAAGAACTAAGACTAATTAATCATGCAAAAAATAGTAATAATCATAGTAGTTTTTTTAAGCGGAATACTAACCTCATTAGCACAAGAGAAACATACCATAACAGTTGAGTTTACGGGAATGAAATCTAATAAAGGAAGTTTGTTTGTTGCTTTGTATAATAAAGAAGCTAATTTTTTAAAAAGACCTTACAAAAGAAAAATAGGGGGAATTAAAAACAAAAAAGCGAAAGTTGTTTTTGAAGGGATTTTACCAGGAGTTTATGCAATTTCATCATTTCATGATGAGAATGATAATAAAAAAATGGATACCAGAATATTTGGAATTCCAAAAGAACCAACAGGAACTTCAAATAACGCAAAAGGTTTTATGGGGCCGCCTAAATATAAGGATGCAAAATTCGAAGTTAAAGAAAATAGTATTATCCAAATTAAAATTAATTAAAACCACAGATATAAAAATGAAAAAAGTTATAGCAATAGTAGCAGTTTTATTTTCAATGAATATGATAGCTCAAAGTCAGTATGATAAAGGAATGGTAAAAGCTTTTGAATTATGGGAAGCCAAAAAAAACACTGAAGCATCTCAATTGTTTGAACGAATTTCAAAGGTAGAAAAAGAAAATTGGTTACCTCCTTTTTATGTAGCTACCATAGAAATATTAGGGAGTTTTGGGTTAAAGGACGAAGCAAAATTAGAAGCAAAATTAAAAAAAGCACAAGAGTTTTTAGATGAAGCAAAATCTTTATCAGAAAAGAATCCAGAAATTATGATAACACAAGCTTTATTAAATACAGCTTATATAGCTTTTGACGGACAAAAATATGGCATGACATTATCAATGAAAAATACAAATTTATATGCTGAGGCAGAAAAATTAGCGCCTAATAATCCTAGAGTAATTTTAGGAAAAGCTGAATGGAATATGGGAAGTGCACAGTTTTTTGGAACATCGATTGAGCCATATTGTAAAGACGTAGAAAAATCACTTACACTATTTAAAACGGATAATCCAGAAAAATTTCATCCACGATGGGGCGAAAAAAGAGCCAAACAAGTAATGAAAAAGTGTAAAGTAAAATAAAAAAAAGAGGCGGAATAGCCTCTTTTTTGTTTTATAACATTTTAGTTACTATTTCTTTCATCATTTTAGCAGCTAAAAAAGCAGTCATGTTTTTTAAATCTTGTTTTGGATTGTATTCTACAATATCAGCACCAATGATTTCTGTATCTATGCTTTGAATTAAATTTATAACCTGTCTTGAAGTCAATCCTCCAGGTTCATGATGAGAAACACCAGGAGCATAAGCAGGGTCAAATCCGTCCATATCTAAAGAAATATATAAGGGGTTTTTAAACTCAGGAATAGATGCTAAGTCTAAATCTTTCATTTGATGTATTTCTACGTTATATTTTTCTGCTTGTTCAGCTTGATGTGGATTTAAAGTTCTAATTCCAACCTGTACAAGTCTGTTAACAAGTCCGTGTTCCATAATTCTAGCAAAAGGTGAAGCATGAGAATATAAATCACCTTCATAATTATCGTATAAGTCACAGTGGGCGTCTATATGTAGTATATCAAATTTAGAATACTTTTTACTATGCGCTTTGATAATAGGAAAAGTTATAGAGTGATCTCCTCCTAGGGTAAAAATTTTAGCACCAGTATCTATATGCTCTTTTGTTATTTTTTCAATGTCAAAATATTCTTTAATTTCAAAATCTCCCGCATCATTTATAGCTGGATTTTCAATTGAAATTAAGTTTTCAGAATACATATTAGCCGAGCCACAGTTTAAAGCGTCTCTTATTAAAGAAGGAGCAAGACTTGGCCCTCGTAAGTAGGAGGATTTTTCATCGTACTTAATTCCTTGAATAGTTATTTTACTCATTGTTAGTTAGATGTTAGGGGTGATTTATACTTGAAACACCAATTTAGGTAAAAAATAGATGAAAAAAAAAGCACCTGAAAATAAAAAAAAGATTCAGGTACTTTTATGTTTTTTAAATTTTATTTAATGTGTTAGCTTTTTTATATCAAGTTTAAGTAAATGTTGGTTGTAATGAAAATCAATAATATTAATATAAAAGAAATCTTTTGATTTAAAAATCCCTAATATATTATACCTCCAAGGAAGTATATTAGTAAACTCTTTCCAAGTATTACTGTTTAGATCTAAAATTGATAATCGATTATTTTGATTATTATGATAATTTGGTGAATCATCAAAAAAATAAAATATATTATTTTCAAAGTGAGACAAGAAATGATAACTCAAAAAGTCTTTAGGAATTTTAATATTACTTTTGTTAATGTTATTTCCTTTTAAAGAATGAAAATAAGACGATTTATAATAAATGTCTTTTTTATAAAAAGTTTCTCCTTTTTTATGAAATAAATGACCAATAGTAAAATCTTCATTTCTAGGTTTGTCAGACCATGTGTTATTTTTTAAATCATATTCATACATTATTAAATGAGGAACCCTATAAAAATCAGAGCTAACAAAAACTAATTTTTCATCTGAATAATAAAAAGGAATAGATTTGTTAATCCCTTTAAAGTCAGGTAAAGAAGTAATACTAGAATTTTTTATGTCAATTTTAAAAAAATTACCATCATCCCTTTCGTATTTTAAATAAATAAAGCCATTTTGAGTGTTTAAGTGACTAAAAGAAATATTATAAGGTAATTTAATTTCTTTTTTATCATAAAAATTATGAGTTATGTCATTAAATTTATAAACTATGAATTTATAGTTATTATTATTGAAGCCAAAAACATTAGTTGTTCCATTAATTTTAAGGCTTCCAGTTATTTGAAAATCTTTTAGAAAAGTTTCACTATTTACTCTTATAGCTGAGTTTTTTATTTGAACAGATTCAATATTAGATTCTAAGTTATCAGCTACAATTACTTTAACACTCGGAGTCCAGTTATTGTAAACTCCTTCAGGAACCCTTACATATAATTTATTATTGCTCTCTATTGAGTTAATGTAAGCTTCATTACCATCAAAGTATACTTTATTATTTTCTTTTATAGGGTTAAAATTTTCACCTGTTATTAATAAAGATTCCCTAATAATAGCTTTATTAACTATTGGGTTAATAATTACATTCTTTAAAGTAATATTTTTATTATAGAGTGTTTCTTGTAAATTACTAATAACTTTAATAGATAGATTTCTTTCTTTTAAATTATCAGGAATTTTAATTTTAATCTGAGTAGGGGTTTTATGAGTAATTACTGTCTCTATACCGTTAATGAAAACTTTAATAATTCCTGGGTACGAAGAAGAAAAGTTTTTACCTGTTATAGTAATTTCTTCTCTAAAAGTTGTTTTTTCAGGGGAAACATTATTAATTATAGGAGGAAGAAGTTCAAATTTTAAATCAGTAGTTAGTTTTTTTCCTAAGTAGTTAATTGAAATTGAAGCTTTTTTGTTGCCTTCATAATAAGGTACATAACAGGATATGATATTATTTTTTATTTCTTTTATATACGCAGCTTTGTTATTAAAAAAAATAGTTAAATCACCTGATGGAATGTTAGAAATATCTGAAGCAGTTTTAATCTGTATTTCATCTCCAAAATTCCCTTTACTTGGATTTAAACTTATAAATTTCGTTAGTATACTACCTGTAGATATAAATTCTTTTTGTAGCCCTAAATAAAGTGAGTCTTTTGTTTTTATAAAGGCTCTATAATAATATTTCCTATCTAGATATAAACCTTTCTTGATTTCTATATGATTATTACCTTTTACAGGTTTGTTTAGTAGATAGTTTCTATGAGTTTTATTATCAGTTAATATAAAACCTACTTCATGATCGGGACTGAAGTTTTCAAAATTAGCATATAGAATAACTCCACCATCAGTTTTGTTTATGCTCTGTTTTGTGACTACAGATGGAGCTACAAAAATATCTTCATCAGAAGAACATGATATAAAAAAAAAGATTAAAATAAATATATATATGTGAGATGCGATTATTTTTTTCATAGCTTAAAAATAGTTGTTGTTTAATTTATGGGTGTAATATCCTGAACCATGCTTATAGCTATACTTATATATATAGTTGTCATGAACAAAAAGTCCAGATGTAACACCATAATCTTTGAAGTTGTTATGAGTAGCCCATTTATCAGAGTTGATGTCATAGCTGTACAAATAATCTAAAAACACAAACACCTTATTACCTTTAACAACGGGATGTATTGTTGAAGAACCGCCTTTTAAAAAAGGAAGTGATCCTCTTTTAATTATTTTATTTGTACTTGTGTCATACATCCAAAAATCTGAATGGTAACCATCCTGGCCAGCTCCAAAAAATAACTTATTGCCTACACTAAAGCTTATAGGATTTCTTTTAGCTTTATTCATAGAGGTGATTTCAGCAAAATCAATTGCTTTTATCCATGTGTTTTGAGTAAAAGAGTATTTCCAAATATCACCAAAATATTTAACTGGATGATGAGTGAAACTTCCAAGCCCAAAATATAAATGATCATTAACAACTTCTATTAAAGCATTAAATCTATTTTCTCCTGGGAAATCAGCAAGGGTCTTTGTTGTTTTATTAGAGAAGTTATAAGAATATAATTTATTAATATTGTTTTCATATTTTAAGAAGACAAAAGTATCTTTATAAAAAGCGATAAATTTAGTATTGATTGAATTAGTAGGTAGCTTATTTCTTTGGTCAATTATAAATTCTTTTTTGATTTCGTCAAATTTTGAGATAAAATATCCTCTACTATTAAAATCGTATACAAGGCCAAATAAAACACCATTATAGGTGTGAGTTTTTATAGTTTCTTGATTGTTAATAAAAATCATTGGTTCATCAATATAAACCTCGGTGTCAAAAGTTGTTTTTTTACCAAGATACTCTATGGAAAATTTTTTAATATAAAAATCTCTAAGAGAAGTGTTTTTTGATATTGAAAGACTTAATTTCTCTTTTGTAGCTTTATCTATTTTAGCATGAGAGTGTGAGTTAAGTTGAACACTAAATGGACGGAAAGAATATCCAATGTTAGGAAAGTTATTTCCTTCAACAATATATTCGGTGTCAAATTTAATGGTTTTAGGACAAGATATGATGTTAGGTATTTTGACCTCGATAAAATTATTAACATCAATTTCTTTTGCTTGGCTGGTAAGTTTAAACCTAGGTTTAAATTCATAATAATGAATTGGTGCTTTAACTTTTAATTCATTTCTTGTACTACTTATTATCTCAAGAAAAGTATAGTTACTATGAAACATCATTCTAACTTTATTAACATTTTTTCTAAGATCAAAATGATCACCTTTAAAGGTTAATATATCAGAACCATGTACATATTTTGGGGCTATAGAGTAAACTATAGGTTCATAAAGTTTAAAATCTGCAGAATCTAACTCCCCTGTTTTTTTTTCTAAGGTTATTTTAGAAAATCTTAAACCAGAAGGGTATATAGGAACAATAGCCTTGGTGAGGGAATCACTTTTAATAAGAACAGTAGCTTTTATTTTATCAAATAAAACAGAAAAGTTACTTGAGAAATTTTTACCTTTTATAATAATAGTATCACCGAGATGTGCTATTGAAGGTGTAACAGATTCAATTATTGGACTTGTACTTCCTTGAGAAGTAAACCTTTTTTCAACACCATAAATTTTTCTATTACTTGTATAAGCAAAAGCATTAAAATAGTATTGATACTTTTTGTGTAAATTATTTTTAATTTTTAAACTAAATTCTCCATTTTTTAAACCACTGATGGTTTTTGTTATTATAGGATAGTTTTGAGTCTGGTTTTCATGTGTTGCAATGACAAATCCATAATCTAATTCAAGCTCAACATTTTCTATTCTACCAGTTAATTCAACACCACCTTCAGGTAATATTTTAGAGGAAAGAGTTTCTACTTTTACATTGTTATTGTTTGGAGGTATTGTTTTTTCAGAAGAACAATTGAAAAACAATAGAGATAGTAATGCAGTTACATACAGTTTATGTAAGTTCATAGTGTTTTTTTTTGCAAATATATGAACTGTTTGTAAAGCCTAAAAAAAATATTTGTTTTTAATATAATCTATATTTAAGAGTGAAAATTTTAATCATAATATCGTATAATTTGACCTCTATTTTTCCCCTCTATACTTTTAATGTAAGAATTGATTACTTTGTCAGTTGGAATTGGATTATGGCCAGGGAAATAATCTTTGTATTTCTCATAAGCATCTTGAACAACACCAAGTGATACAACATTTACACGTATTTCATTTTCTATTTCTAAATCTACAGCTTTTACAAAACTATGTATGGCTCCATTAACCATAGCAGCACTTGTTGTTTTTTCAACAGGATAATCAGCTAAAATACCTGTGGATAGTGTAATAGAGCCTTTAGGGTTGAGATATTTACTACCTATTCTAACTACATTAACCTGTCCCATTAATTTGCTTTTTAAACCAATGTAGTAATCTTCTTCAGTCAGGTTTTTAAAAGCATCCCATTTTGCTTCACCAGCAATACAAACAATAGCATCTAATTTACCAACTTGAGAGAAGCAATTTTCAATCGATTCACTTTTTGAAATGTCAATTTTAACGTCACCACTTAGTCTTCCTCCAATTATAACTTCGTGTTTGGACATTAAATAATTAGAGACTTTCTTACCTATAGTTCCATTACCACCAATAACTAATATTTTCATTTTTTAGGACTTAATTTTCTTAAAAATACAAACAAAATATGGTTTAAGAGTATTTATGTTAAGGAATAGAGCTGATAATTAAATAAAGAATAAAAAAGAGTGGTTAATGATGTGTTAATTTTGAAATAATCTCTTTTTGATTAGGGAACAAAGAAG
The DNA here is from genome assembly GCA_042093175.1 of Tenacibaculum sp. Taxonomy (GTDB): domain Bacteria; phylum Bacteroidota; class Bacteroidia; order Flavobacteriales; family Flavobacteriaceae; genus Polaribacter. The sequence continues at coordinate 22,834 of JBELFC010000025.1, forward strand.
TAAGTTCTTTTTCAGACTTAAGTTCAAAATCTTCAAAACTAAATCCAGGAGAAACTGTACAGCCAACTAAAGAATAAGAATTTTGATCAATGACTTCAGCTCCAAACCAAAAACCTCCAGGGACAACAAATTGTGGAATTTCTCCTTTACTTAAATTATTTCCTATAATATGTGTTTCATGTACTCCAGATTCTGAAATAGTATGTAGTTTAATAGGTGACCCGTCATAGAAATGCCAAATTTCATCTTGTTTTATCCTATGTAATGCAGAGAAATTATCTGAAGTTAGTAAGAAGTAAATACAAGTAGAATAGTTTCTGTTTCCTGTGTAGTTTTTTTCTAAACTATTATTATTTATTTTTCTCTCACTACGGTATGTTTCTCTAAAATAACCACCTTCTGGATGTGGTTCTAGTTTTAATTCTTTTATTATTTTATCAATGTTTGTCTTCATATTTGGTGTAGTATTAAAAGTCAAGTTATGTTTTAAAAAAGTATTATTGATAAGAGGCTATTACAAAATCATTCATTTGATTAAAATTTTTAAGAATATCTTTTAATAAGGAAATTTGAACTTTAGTTCTTATTAAATTATGTTCTTGGTATTCAATTTTATAATAAATATCATTATTTAAATAATCAGCTAAAAAACGAATAGCTTGTTCGTAAGTGATAATTTTTACCCCTAGCATTAAAGATTTTATTTCTTCATGTGTTATAAAATTTTTAGAAGCTTTAGCATATCCTTTGGTGAAAGCTTTAAATAAGTTTATATCTAAAGAAACTTTAGCTATGTTTTTTTCTCCTTCTGAAGCTGTATTCATACCTGTTCTTACAGCATCACCAAAATCGTAGGCTAAATAGCCAGACATTGTTGTGTCTAAATCAATAATACAAATAATTTCATTGTTTTGGTTAAATAGAATGTTTCCTACTTTGGCATCTTGATGAATTGTGCGGAAAGGTATTTTTTCTTGGTTTCCAAGTAAAATAATTTCATGCATTTCTGGGGCTAAACTTAACAAGTATTCTATTTCATCTTTAACTTTTGAAAGTTTATTATTTTGATTTTGTTGAATAGCTTTTTTTAGTTGCTCAATTCTGTTTGGGGTATTATGAAAATTAGGTAATACTTCAAATAATTTAGGCTGTGGTAAGTCTGACAAAACTTGATGGTAGTTTCCAAAGGCTTTACCTAAACTTTCAGCCTGTTTTTCATTATTTAGTATTTCAATAGTTTTTGAATTGTGTATATAATTAAACATTCTCCAAAATGAACCATCTTTGTTTTTGTAATATCTCTTATCCTTTTTTGTTAGAATAATAGTTAATATTCTATCTGATTTATCTTTTGGTGTTCTAGATTGAATATGTGTTGTTATTCTAAATATATTTTCTGAAAGTTTATCAACATCTTTAAAAATATGATTATTTATTTTTTGAAGAATATAACAATCCTTTGAAGTAATAATTTTGTAAGTGGTGTTTATATAGCCTGAATTAATGATTTCATGAGTTATAAAATCCCCTTCTATTTTAAAAGCTTGAATAATTGAAGTAATATCCATTATAAATTCCAAAGTTGTTTAGGATATTCTCCAGAAGAAGTTAATTCTTTAATATTGTTTTCAACTACTTCTTTATCTTCTTTATATGTCATTCCAAACCATTTAGAATTGGTTGGTAAAACTTTTACAGAACTTTTACTTTTGACTACTAAGTTATTTAAAACAAAAGGAAGATAGAATTCACTTTTTAACTCATGAATATTTTCTCTAAGAAAAGAGATAAAACCTTCTTCAAAAGAGGAGAATATGGCAGGAGTTAAACCAAACATATTCATAGAAGCAATTTCATTTGATTTTAAAACTGTTTCTGTGTTGTTCTCTAGATAAACAATTGTGTGATCTTCTTTTTTTATAATATTGGTACGCTCAGTAATAGAAGTAAGGTTGTTGTTGTGGTCAACTTCACAAATTCCTCTTGAAACACTTCCATTAGTCGATAAGGTGTTTTCAATACTATAGCCCACCATGCATTGTTTTGAAAGGTCCTCTTTTTTTAAAGAGGAAAGATATTTAGCCATAATTATGAAAGAATTTCTACCATAAAAATCATCAGCATTTATTACTGCAAAATTAGTGGTAACAACGTTTCTTGCAGACCAAATTGCGTGGCCAGTACCCCATGGTTTTGTTCTTTTAGAAGAAGTAAAATCAAGAGGTAAATTTTGAGTGTCTTGAAAAACAAAATCTACATCAATTTGATTATTATATTTTGTAGTGACTTGTTTTTTAAACTCTTTTTCAAATTCTTTACGAATAACAAAAACAACCTTAGAAAATCCAGCTCTTTTTGCATCAAAAACCGAATAATCAATAATGGTTTCTTTGTAAGAATTAATAGGACTTAATTGTTTTAATCCACCAAAACGGCTACCCATACCAGCAGCCATTACTAAAAGAGTTAAACTCATAGGATAGTTTTTTAAATGTCTCTCATAATTTCTAAAGGCGTATCTTTTTTCCACTGACCATTTGTAAAGTCAGGTATAGGAATAGACAAACTTTTACTAGCTACTGAAATTTCAGAAAGCGGTGTGATAGCGCTCCACATAACACTGTCGTAAGCATTAATATCTAACGGTAAACCAAGGTTTAAACACCTGATAAGTCGATACATCATTACAAAGTCCATTCCTCCATGCCCTTGTTTGAAACTTTGACTTATGGTTTTTAATTTTTTAATTATTGGGTGTGTATATTTTTTTGAATAGGATTGATAATCGTCTTTAGAAAGCCATTGATGCCCCCAATAAGCTAATTCTTCTTTATCAATATATAACCTGCTAGGATAACCATCATGAGTTGCTTTTGTTCCTACCACTTTATTAATTCTTGAATATGGACGACCAGTATGAACATCAAACTGAAGTAAAATACTTTTACCCTTAGCTGTTTTAATCATGGTTGAATTCATATCACCACATTTAAAATTTGTGTATGGAGAATTTAGTCTTTTAGCAGTTTCACTTAAGTTTAGCTCTCTAGAACTCATAGATGTCAGATGGTCAAAAGTATCACCACGACCAATATTTAAATAAAAACTAATAGGTCCTAAACCATGAGTTGTGTAAAAATTACCATCTCTTTCAATGTGATGTTTTAATCGCCATTGATCTTCATAATAATCTGAACTCAACATGTGAGCTCTTAAATCGTGTAAATAAGCACCTTCAGTATGAGTGATATCTCCAAAAACTCCGTTTTCAATCATATTAAGAACAAATAATTCCTCTTCATTATAACAGCAGTTTTCAATCATAATACAGTGTTTCTGATTTCTTTCTGCAGCTTCTATTAGTTCCCAACATTCACTTAAAGTATAAGCAATTGGTACTTCACAAGCTACATGCTTTCCATGATTCATACCATATGTACACATAGGTGTATGTAACTCCCATGGAGTAGTAATTAATAATAAATCAATATCATCTTGTTTTGCAAGTTTTTGCCATTCATTTTTATCACCAAAATATAAGTTTGGCTTTTTCTTTTGCCATTTACTTAAACTATCAGCTGCCTTTTGAACTTTTTTCTCTTGTAAATCAGAAAGAGCAACTATTTCACAATATCCTTGTTTAGCAAGCCATTCATACATTTGTAATAAAGTGCTACCTCTATTACCAAGTCCAATAATTCCAACTTTAACTTTTTTTATTGGAGAAGCTTTAAACCCAAATAAATTCCCTTTGGTAGGTTTAGAAGTTGCTTTAATAGCACCTAGTAAAGCGTCATTATCGTTAGCGTAAGATGAAAAAGGCATTGAAATAAATGCTGATGCACCTAGTAGTGATTGGATAAAGTTCTTTCTGTTCATAAAGAATGATTTTATAACTTGTTTACAGTAACATAGAAATTATTATCAACAACAAGTTTATTAGTGTTTGTTTTTAGTGTTTGCCATTTTTCGGTTGGTTTTAATGTACATACATTATTGTTAGCTGTAACTTTAATAGCCATATTAAAGCCTTTTACAACATTATTCCAACGGTATTTTAATTTATTATCAGTAATTTGATACTCAAAAATAGGAATTTTAATGGTACGTAAATATTGATCAAAAACTTTGGTTAAATCAATACCAGATTTATCAATCATATACTTTTCAACTTCTTGAGTAGTTACTGTTTTGTGATAAAACTTTTTATTTAAGCCACGTAAAATTTTACGCCATTTTTTATCATTATCTATTAATTGACGAATTGTATGAAGCATATTTGCCCCTTTGTAGTACATATCACCTGAACCTTCACTATTTACATTGTATTGTCCTATAATTGGGATATCGTTTCTTATAGATCGTCGAGTACCAATAACATATTCAGCTGATGCTTTTTTTCCATAATAATAATCTAAGAATAAGTTTTCAGAATAAGCAGTAAAGCTTTCATGTACCCACATGTCAGCAATATCTTTATTAGTAATGTTATTAGCAAACCATTCATGACCAGCTTCGTGAATAATAATAAAATCGAACTTTAATCCCCATCCTGTACCCGATAAGTCATTCCCTAGATATCCTTGTTTATATTGGTTTCCGTAAGTAACAGAACTTTGATGTTCCATGCCTAAGTATGGAACTTCTACAAGCTTAAAACTATCTTCATAAAAAGGGTATTTACCAAACCAATGTTCAAAAGCTTTCATCATTTTTGAAGCGTCTTTAAACTGTTTTTTTGCTTTTTCTAGATTATCACGTAAAACGTAATAGTTCATATCCAATACACCATCTTCACCGTCATATTTTTCTGAAAAATTTACATAATCACCAATATTTACATTAACACCGTAATTATTAATAGGATTCTTAACAAACCAATGAAAAGTAGTAGTATTGTCATTGTGCGTTTCAATTTTTCTAAGCCTACCATTAGAAACATTAGTTAAGTTTTTAGGAACGCGAACACTTATAGCCATACTATCAACTTCGTCATACATATGGTCTTTATTAGGCCACCAAACACTAGCGCCTAAACCTTGACAAGAGGTTGCAACAAAGTGATTTCCATTCATGTCTTTTTTCCAAGAAAAACCACCGTCCCATGGAGCTCTTATTGCTTCTTTGGGGGTCCCTTCATAATAAACTATAATAGAATTTGTGGTGCCTATTTGTTGTTTTTCTTTTAATTGAATAAAATGAGCATTACCTTCTGAAGTAACTATAAGATTTTTTCCGTTTTGGGTAACTTTTGTAATTTTTAGAGGAGCTTGTAAATCTATTTGTAGCCTAGAAGCAGGTTTTAAAACTTTATAAGTTACTTTGTTGTGACCTTTAATGAATTTTTTATCAGGGTTAACCGAAATATTTAAGTGATAATAAGATAAGTCCCACCAAGCTCTTTCAGGAGTAATAGAACCTCTTAGTGTATCTTGACGAGTAAATGTTTTTGTGTGTTTAAATAAAGATGTTTGCGCAAAACTTAAAAAGCTTGCAAATATTAAGAAACTACTAAAAATAATTTTTTTGCACATAATTTTTACTGAAAAATGAGTTGCTAATATAAGTTTTTAAAGTTTTTTTATTGACTTTAACTTTTGGATATTTGTCTAAAATTATATAGAATGTCAAAAGTTGTATTTATTACAGGAGCTTCTTCAGGAATAGGAAAATCTATAGGATTGTATTTACATGGTAAAAATTATAAGGTGTACGGTACTAGTAGAAATCCGAGTAAAGTAAATGTTCCTTTTTCAATGGTAGCTTTAGATGTTACTCAGAAAGAATCTATTAAAAGAGCTATCGGCGAAGTGATTGGGATAGAAGGAAAGATTGATGTTTTGATAAATAATGCAGGTAAAGGAATTACTGGACCAATTGAAGATACACCAACTGAAGAAATGAAATCTAATTTTGATACTAATTTTTTTGGAGTTATTGATGTTATTAAAGA
>JBELFC010000025.1:28886-34262 GCA_042093175.1 Tenacibaculum sp.
AAATGAAATCTAATTTTGATACTAATTTTTTTGGAGTTATTGATGTTATTAAAGAAGTGTTACCTTCTATGCGGTTACAGAAGAATGGGCTCATTATAAATACAACATCAATAGCAGGTTATATGGGGTTACCCTATAGAGGAATATATTCAGCAAGTAAAGGAGCTTTAGAATTGGTAACTGAAGCGTTAAGTATGGAAGTAAAGAGTTTTGGTATAAAAGTAGTGAATGTAGCTCCTGGTGATTTTGCTACAAATATTGCTGCTGGTAGATATCATACGCCGGTATTTGAAAATTCAGCGTATAAAGAAAAATATGCTGAGAATTTAGCATTAATGGATAGTCATGTGAGTTCAGGGGAAGATCCAATGATGATGGCCAAAGCCATTCATAAAATAATAAATGATAAATCACCTAAAATACACTATAAAGTGGGAGGATTTATGGAGAAGTTTTCAATTATTTTAAAACGAATTTTACCTGATAAAATTTATGAAAAACTATTAATGAACCATTATAAGTTGTAAATTTGTAGCGTATTAGAAGAAATATTTTTTTAGAAATAGAACACAACTTTTTAAATTATAAATAGATGAAATTTTTTATTGACACAGCTAATCTTGATCAAATTAAAGAAGCACAAGCTTTAGGTATTTTAGATGGAGTAACTACTAATCCGTCATTAATGGCAAAAGAAGGGATTACTGGAGAAGAAAATATTATTAACCATTATAAAGCGATATGTGATATTGTTGAGGGAGATGTTTCTGCTGAGGTAATTTCTACTGATTATGAAGGAATGGTAAGAGAAGGTGAGGCATTAGCAGCTCTTAATCCACAAATAGTAGTAAAATTACCAATGATTAAAGATGGTATAAAGGCATGTAAATATTTTTCAGATAAAGGTATTAAAACAAATGTAACATTAGTTTTTTCTGCTGGGCAAGCATTATTAGCCGCTAAAGCAGGAGCAACATATGTATCTCCTTTTATAGGTCGTTTAGATGATATATCTACAGATGGTTTAAACTTAATAGCTGAAATTCGTCAAATATATGATAACTATATGTTTGAAACAGAAATTTTAGCAGCCTCTGTTCGTCATACAATGCATATCATTGATTGTGCTAAACTAGGATCAGATGTTATGACAGGACCTTTAAGTGCTATTTCTGGATTATTAAAACACCCATTAACTGATATAGGTTTAGAGAAGTTTTTAGCTGATTATAAAAAAGGACAACAGTAATTTTTAGCTGAAATCTTTGAAAATGAAATATAAAGAAATCATATAAAAAATAGATTTCTATATTAAAAAATAAGAATTCCACACTATTAGTGTGGAATTTCTTTTTTAGTAATACTTTTGCACTCTGATGTATCCAAAAAAACAATTAGCACAATTAGTAATTTCAGCATGTCATTTTTATAATATTGATACTGTTGTAATATCACCTGGTTCAAGAAATGCACCTTTAACAATAGGTTTTGCAAACCATCCAAATATGGAAACTTATAGTATTGTTGATGAGCGTTGTGCTGCGTTTTTTGCTATGGGAATAGCTCAACAAAAGCGTAAACCAGTGGCGATAGTATGTACTTCAGGTTCAGCTTTACTTAATTATTATCCAGCAATAGCTGAAGCTTTTTATAGTAAAATACCTTTGTTAGTTATATCCGCTGATAGGCCAAAGCACTTAATTGATGTGGGAGATGGACAGGCTATTAGACAAGAAAATGTTTTTTCAAATCATATTTTATATTCAGCAAACTTGGTTGAAAATGAAAATAATTTGGGAAGTAATGCGGAAATGTTAAGTGAAGCTATAAGCATAGCAATACAAAAAAAAGGTCCGATACATATTAATGTTCCTTTCTTAGAGCCTTTGTATGAGGTGGTTGATGAAATAGATGAGGTAGTTAAGAAAGAGGTGTTGAAAGTAACTAAAGAAGAATTAACATCAATTACAAGTAATATCAATTATGAGTATTTTACTGATATATGGAATGCTACAAAGCGTAAGTTGATTTTAATTGGGGTAAATTACCCTTCTGATGAGTTGCAAAGTATTTTAAGTAAGTACGCAAATGATGAGTCTGTTTTAATAATGACAGAAACAACATCTAATTTATATGATTCAAACTTTGTGAATAATATAGATGTATTAATTACTCCTCTTAATGAAAAACATTTTGAAGCTTTACAACCTGATGTTCTAATTACGCTAGGAGGAATGGTGGTGTCAAAAAGAATTAAACAATTCTTAAGAAAATATCAACCCAAGCATCATTGGCATATTGATAAACTTGAGAAATTAAACACTTATTTTTGTTTAAGTGAGTTTATACAAGAAGTACCTGAAGTGTTTTTTTCAGAATTAATTAATCATAAGAAAGAGATAACAAGTAGCTATAAAGAAGACTGGTTGAGAATAGAAAATAAGAGAATAGAAAGTCATGAAGACTTTGTGAAAACCGTCTCTTATTCTGATTTAAAAGTATTTGATGTATTGTTAAAGTCTATTCCAAATAATAGTCAGTTACAATTAAGTAATAGTTCAGTTATTAGATATACACAATTGTTTAAATTAAATTCAACATTACAGGTTTTTTGCAATAGAGGAACTAGTGGGATTGATGGAAGTACAAGTACTGCAATTGGGGCTGCATTAACAAACAAAGAGCAAACTGTATTCATATCTGGAGATATTAGCTTTTATTATGATAGTAATGCTTTATGGAATAGTTATGTGCCTAATAATTTTAGAATTATTATAATAAATAATTCAGGAGGAGGTATCTTTAAAATAATACCAGGGCCTCAAACAACCAATGCGTTAAATTATTTTGAAACACCACATAGTTTAAGTGCTGAGTATTTAGCAAAAACATATGGCTTTGAATATGAGTCAGCAACTAGTATAAAAGAATTAGAAATTAAGTTGTCAGATTTTTATACTGATTCACAAAAGCCAAAAATATTAGAGGTGTTTACACCTTCAAATGTAAACGATAGTATATTAAAAAAATATTTTAAAAATTTATAATGGATTTAAAAGTAGGAGATAAGGTAGATTTAGTAATTGGTTCTGAAAGTCATTTAGGCTATACAGTATTAATAAATGAAGAATATGAAGGGTTACTATATAGAAACGAAGTTTTTACAGAGTTAGAAGAAGGATTTAAAACTGTAGGTTACATAAAAAAGATTCGTGAAGATGAAAGAATAGATGTTTCATTACAACCTCAAGGTTTTAGAAATGTAATAGATGCTGATGTTGAAAAAATTCTGAATAAATTAGAAGAGAAAAAGTTTCTTTTATTGACAGACAAAAGCTCTCCTGAATCAATTAAATTTCATTTGCAAATGAGTAAAAAAGCATTCAAAAGAGCTATTGGTAGTTTATATAAAAGTAAAAGAATTGTTTTAAAAGAAGACAGGATAGAGCTAAGCTAAATTATTACTTGTCTTCCTCTTTTTCTTCTTCTTCATTATCTTCTTCAGGAAGAATTTCTTCGTCTGGTTTTTGGCTTCCCATTAAATCATTAACTCGTTTTATGTTTTCATAAAAAGCATCAGTGTTAGGGTCAGAAGGATTCATTTTTCCATAAGCAGCTTTGTAGTAGAAATCTGCTTTTTCATAATCTTTACCAAGTTCATGAAATTTTCCTACATAATAATCTCCTAAATGTAGGTCTGGATATTTAATCATAACAAAGTCACCTAAAACTCTTAAGTAGTCACCATCCATTTTGTCCATAACAATACCTTCAATAGCGTAAATGTCATCTAATCTTACATTTAAATTAGCACCATATAAATATTGAATGTCTAAATATTTTTTCTCTAAATATTTAATTGCATCAAGAGGATCTAAGTCTTTTACGTTTTTTTCATACTCACCTTTTGATATTTTGGAGTATAAAGAAAACATATTTGTAAAAGCTCTAGGTATAGTTTCACTAATGGTGGCTAAAAAACTAGGAGAGCTTTCAAATTTATCAAAGTTAACATGAAAGTTTTCAGCATTAAAAGAAGATAGGAAAGTTCCGATTTCGCTATACCTATCATATAACTCTTCTGTTGTTTGTTTTTTAGAGTTACTAGCAAATATATAATATGTATTGTCTATTTTTCCTAGCCTGCTAAGTGTATATGAATTGATTATTTGAGGGGCATATTTTGCAAATTCAGGAGTAGCACATATGTAGGCATTAAAAATAGGTTCAGGCTCTTTTAAAAAATGAGTTAAAAAATTAGCTCCTTTTCCTTCGCCTGTAATAGACATAAAAGGTGATGTTTTAAAATTGGCTTCCATATAAGGAATTAACTCATGCTTAATAAAGTTATAAAAATGAGAAGATCTACTAGTTAGCATATTAGTAGCTTCTACTATGGAAATATCTTTAGCGTACGTTTTTTCCATATCAATACCAACAACTATTTGCCTTGGAGCTTTGTCAACATTGGCAAACAGTTTTGCGTTTCCAACATATAAATCAAATAAGTATTGATCACCCAATACAATTGCTAATGGGTAATTAGCAGTTAAATCTTTTTTGTAGTTTTTAGGAAGGTAAATTTTAAAACTTCTTTTTCGTTTTAACTCTTTAGAATCAATAGATTTAGTAATGACTTCCTGAGAAAAAGAAGAAAATGAAATGCAAAAAGCAAATACAAGAGACAGATATTTCATAGGGATTGGTTTATTAATACTCAAATATAAAAAAGAAAATAAAGTTATTATGTTATTTTTGCTTTATATAACGATAATAGTTTGAAATTATGATACAACCTCAATGGGAAACCGCCAAAGAGTACGAAGATATTACGTATAAGAAATCACATAACGTTGCTAGGATAGCATTTAACAGACCTAACGTGCGTAATGCATTTCGTCCACATACAACATCTGAATTGTTAGATGCATTTAATGATGCACATGAAGATACTAATATTGGAGTTGTATTATTGTCTGCTGAAGGTCCATCAACTAAAGATGGTGTTTGGAGTTTTTGTTCAGGAGGAGATCAAAATGCACGTGGACATCAAGGGTATGTTGGAAAAGATGGGTATCACCGTTTAAATATTTTAGAAGTTCAACGATTAATTCGTTTTATGCCTAAAGCTGTGATTTGTGTTGTTCCTGGTTGGGCTGTAGGAGGTGGACATAGTTTACACGTTACTTGCGATTTAACTTTAGCAAGTAAAGAACATGCTATTTTTAAACAAACGGATGCTGACGTAACTTCATTTGATGCAGGTTATGGGTCGGCATATTTAGCTAAAATGGTAGGTCAAAAGAGAGCTAGAGAGATCTTCTTTTTGGGAAGAAATTATTCAGCACAAGAAGCATATGAAATGGGGATGGTGAA
>JBELFC010000026.1:0-30944 GCA_042093175.1 Tenacibaculum sp.
GATTTTGATTGTGCCATAATTTTACTTTTTTAAGGGAATTAATTTTAATTTTTATTTATACTTGTTACTTTTTTTTATTACTTACTTTTACTTGTACCTAAATAATCTTGTACAGTTCTAAAACCGATATAACTTCTTGCTGTATCTGCATACTCCCAATCTCTTGAACTTACTTCTAAGAAATATGCTACGTCTTTCCACGAACCACCTCTAATTATTTTTCTTCTATTTTCTCTATTCTCTACATTAGGATTCATCGTTGATCCCATGTAGTATGACATTTGATTGTATGCTGTATTTGTCCATTCAGCAACGTTTCCTGCCATGTTATATAATCCGTATTCATTAGCATTATAAGAAACAGCTTCAACAGTATATAACGCTCCATCAGCTGCATAATCCCCACGAACCGGTTTAAAATTCGCTAAGAAACAACCTCTATCACTTGTAGTACTTGGCCCACCCCAAGGGTATTTAGCATAATTAAGACCTCCACGAGCAGCATACTCCCATTCAGCTTCAGTTGGTAATCTAAAAGCAGGAACTAATCCTAACTTTTTCTTAGATCGTTGAAAGTTATTTTTGGTTTGTGTTCTCCAGTGACAAAAAGCTTTTGCTTGATTCCAACTTACTCCAACTACTGGATAGTTTTCATATGCTTTATGTGCAAAATATTCTTGATGCATTGGATCATTGTATGAATAATTAAAATCTTTAATCCAAACTGTAGTATCAGGATAAATATTAATTTCTTCATTTTTCATGAACTCTTTTCTGTCTTTTCCAGATTTAGCTGCTTTTTCATTATCAAACCAATAATATCTGTAGTTTAATAATTTAGTTTTAAAAGTTCTAATTCCGTTTAAAGCTTCTTCTTTTTTAATATATAATGAATCCATTACCTCTACGTAATCAACATCAGGAAATTCTTGTTGTTCCCAAATAAGATCTTCTTCCCAATTCAAAGGTTTTAAAGAATCTAAGCCTTCACCTACTTCATAATAATTCTCACGCATGTATTTCTCATATGGAGTTTCATTAACGGTATCTTTAGATGCAAAAGCATACAATTGAATACCTGCAGGCTTCTCTCCGTCAGCTCCTTCTTCTCCACTAGATGCAAATTCAGCTTGATACGCTAGCTTTGTTCTAGTAACAGAATCTCTTACCCAGTAAACGAATTGTTTATACTCACTATTTGTAATTTCAGACTCATCCATATAAAAAGGCTGTACTGTTACAGTCTTAGTAGGAGCGTTCATAGCGCCTAAAGGATCTTCATCTTGTTTACCCATAGTAAATGAACCTCCAGGTATTTTAGCCATACCATAAGGTTTTTCAGCAAACCATTTTCTTTTTGATTTAACTCCTGTCAATTCTCCTCTGTCTCCGTTAGAACCACAGGCATAAATGATAGATACTAATAATGCAAATACTGCTAATTTCTTCATACTTTATTCTTTCTTATAAAAAGAGGCGTAAACCTATTATTTTTTTTATTAAAAAACAATTACGAGTTATAAAAATTTATCTTTAAAAAGATAACTCTCTTTTACGTAAGCTTTTGCAATGCTTTAAACCATCTTTTTGGTATTTTATGATTTAATGCTTGCTCATAATCTCGATAGTTACATGGTATTAACGCATGTCTTTTATGTTTATTATTCGATATTAAATTTATTTCCATCCACCAACGACCACTTTTATCGCTTTTATAAAAATTTAATGGATCGTCATCATCTAAAACAACTGTATATCTCTCATAATTTTCTTTAGTTACATAAGGGTAATCATTAGCTCTATGATTCACACCTTCAATGAAATACCAAACAGCTTGAGCTATAAGTCTTGCTGTTTGATTATTAATATCTAAGCTACTACTATATTCATAGACACCAAAAGAAGTAACTTTGTCACTTATTCCTGAATATCTTGCTATTGCACATATATCTTCGCCATAAAATCCATTAGGAGAGGCATTAATTGCTCCTGGAGCATCACCTTGCCTAACACTTGCTATATCTAAACTTACGATATCAGCATCTCTTAAAATAGGTTCTACTAATGTAATATTTTTAACTTCACCTAACCTGTAAGTATCAAAATACAGTTTATCTAATAATGCTATTTCTTCTTGTGAATTAAAATAAGTTTGATACCCTATATTACTATAATTAAACAAATTACTAGGTTCGTCCATTATAACCTTTCCTAAGAAAGATTTTGCTAATAATTCTTCATCTTCTCCTCCTAAATCAAACCTACTATCAATAGATACTAAGTTTACTGTTTGCTCTAGAGCGTCATATGCTCTATAATTAGCATAAGTTATATCTTGACTCCCTCCTATTATTATTGGAATAATATCTTCTTTTAGCAGCGAAGAAACAGCTGAGGATACTGCGAAATAAGTGTCTTTAATTGTACTTCCTTGCTCAATAGTTCCTAAATCGGCAATTTTAGTATGCCAATTACCTGAAAATAATTGATATAATTCTTTTCTGATGTTATAAATTCCTTCTAAACAATCGTATTGATCACCTCCTCTTCCTTCTGAAACAGCAAGGATTGCAATTTTAACTTTAGAAAGATCTGGAAACCCATTATTTGAAGTATGAATACTAATATTCCCACCCAATGTCGAGGATGCCTGCGACATAACATGTGTAACAACAGAGTCACTTACCGGTGAAAAAAAATCGATATTCATCTATTTAAGGGGATTAAATAAGGAACCGCAATATAACAAAAAAACTATTCTCTTTTAAATTTAGTTTATTTCTTTTTTTTAGCTTTTTTCTTTTTTGGTGTTTTAGCTTCTACCATTTTCACAGCTTCTTCTTGAGTTAACTTTTCTATTTCTGTAGTTTTAGGCAGTTCTATTTTAATTTTACCTTTAATAACATTAAAACGTCCCCATCGTGCTTTTTCAACACGAATCCCAACTTCCTCGAAATTATGAATTAACTTTTCACGTTCTTTTCTTTTTTTATCTTCTATTAATTCTTCTAAATCTTCTTGCGTTAGATTATCAAAATCATATTTTTTATTTACATTAATGAAAATTGAATTCCATTTAATAAACGGTCCAAAACGACCAACTCCTTTTTGAATTGGTAATTCTTCATAGTGACCTATAGGTGCGTCAGCTTTTCTTTTAGCTTCTATTAATTCAATAGCCCTATCCATATCAACAGACATTGGATTCTCTCCTTTATCTAAAGACACGTATTTTCCATCAAACTTAATGTAGGGTCCAAAACGACCATTAGCAACTATCACTTCCTTTTCTTCATAATCTCCAACAGTTTTAGGTAACTTAAACAAATCCATTGCCTCTTCATAAGTCAAAGAGCTTAGAGTTTGATCGGCCTGTAAACTTGCAAACTTCGGTTTTTCTTCATCTGTTGCTTCTCCTATCTGAACCATGGCTCCAAAGCGCCCTAAACGAACATATACATTTTTACCACTATCAGGATCAACTCCTAACAAACGTTGTCCACTAGCTCTTTCTGCGTTTTCAGCCACATCTTTCACATTAGGATGAAAATCTTTATAAAAATCTTTAATTATTGAAGTCCAGTTTTCTTTTCCGTCTGCAATATCATCAAAATCACTTTCTACTTTAGCAGTAAAACCGTAATCTAATACCCTCTTGAAATTCTCTACCAAAAAGTCATTAACAATATTACCTATATCAGTAGGCATTATTTTTCCTTTATCTGCCCCTACTTTTTCTGATAAAACATTTTCAGAAATTTTTGCATTAGCTAACATTAACTGAGTGTACTTTCTTTCAATTCCTTCAGCTGTACCCTTTTCAACATACCCTCTTCTTTGAACTGTAGAAATAGTAGGTGCATATGTAGATGGACGCCCAATACCTAACTCCTCTAACCTTTTTACTAAAGACGCTTCAGTAAATCTTGCTGGTGGACGGGTATACCTTTCTGTTGCTGAGATAAACTTATTAACTAAAGTTTCACTTACTTTCATTTTAGGAAGTGTTCCATCTTGCTCTTCATCTTCATTATCGGTACCTTCTAGATAAACTTTTAAAAAACCTTCAAAAGTTATTACTTCTCCATTCGCAGAAAAAACTTTATCATTTTTATCATTTTCTATTTTAACCGATGTTCTTTCTAACTGGGCATCACTCATTTGTGAAGCCAGAGTACGTTTCCATATTAAACCATATAAACGATCTTGATCATATTCAACAGACACTTCATGACGAGTCATATCAGTAGGACGAATTGCCTCATGGGCTTCTTGAGCTCCTTTTGATTTCGTTGAATAATTTCTTGGTTTACTATATTCCTTACCGTAATAATTAGAGATTTCTTCTTCAGCTGCAGTTTTAGCATCATCCGATAAATTAACACTATCGGTTCTCATATATGTTATAAGTCCTGCTTCATATAATCGCTGAGCCACCATCATTGTTTTCGCTACTGGAAAACCTAATTTTCTAGATGCTTCTTGTTGTAAAGTTGATGTTGTAAAAGGAGCTGCTGGTGATTTTTTTGCTGGCTTTTTTTGTAAATCTTCAACGTTAAAATTTGCATCAGCACAAGAGCTTAAAAATTCTTCTGCTTCTTTCTTCGTTGTAAAATTTTTAGCCAACTTTGCTTTAAAACTTTTTCCTTCTTCATTAGAAAACTCAGCATCTACTCTATATGATGCCTTAGCTTCAAAACCTTCAATAGTTCTTTCTTTCTCTACAATTAATCGTACAGCTACAGACTGAACTCTACCTGCTGACAATCCAGCTTTTACTTTTCTCCACAAAACAGGAGATAATTCATAACCTACTATTCTATCTAATACACGCCTTGCTTGTTGAGCGTCTACCAAATTATAATTTATAGTCCTTGGATTTTCTATTGCTTTTAAAATCGCTTTTTTAGTAATAGAGTTAAACACTATTCGTTTAGTGTCTTTATCCTTAAGTTTTAACTGTTCTGCTAAATGCCAAGCAATAGCTTCTCCTTCACGATCCTCATCACTTGCTAGCCAAACAGTTTCTGCTTTTTTTGCTAAATCCTTTAGTTTTTTTACAACTGCTTTCTTATCAGTTGAAACAATATATTTTGGTTTAAAATCTCCTTCTACATTAACTCCTAATTCTTTCGAAGGTAAATCTGCTATGTGTCCAAAACTAGATTCAACTTGAAAATCTTTCCCTAAAAACTTTTCTATAGTTTTTGCTTTTGCTGGTGACTCTACTATTACTAAATTCTTTGCCATACTTCTTACTCTTATCTAAATGATACCATAATATAATGATACCCTTTTTCAGTTTGCAAAAGTAGACACTTTTTTTTTATTAGCACTTTTTCTTCTAAACTTTACTTTTTTTTAACGCTTTTAACCTTTAATTAATTTATGTCAATTTGTCATATCTTATAGTTTTTGGTCGTATCTTTGCATTCTATTTTTTATTATCATTTTAGGATTTTATGGAACACATTGAGAAAGTAATTGACGAGAAAATACAAGGAAAACCTTTACTTACTGAGCAAAAAGAGAACAACAGTAAAAAGCTTTTTATTGAAAGCTATGGTTGTCAAATGAACATGAATGATAGTGAAATTGTGGCCTCTATCCTTTCTGAACAAGGCTTCAACACTACTCAAAATTTAGAAGATGCAGATTTAGTACTAGTAAATACTTGTTCTATTCGTGAAAAAGCTGAAACAACTGTTCGTAATCGTTTAAAAAAATATAATGCTGTAAAAAGAATAAATCCTAAAATGAAAGTTGGGGTTTTAGGCTGTATGGCTGAGAGATTAAAAGAAAAATTTTTAGAAGAAGAGAAAATTGTAGATCTAGTAGTAGGGCCTGATGCTTATCGTGATTTACCTAATTTGGTAGAAGAAGTAGATGCCGGTAGAGATGCTGTAAATGTAATTTTATCAAAAGAAGAAACATATGCTGATGTTTCTCCTGTAAGACTTAACTCTAATGGAGTATCTGCTTTTGTTTCAATTACTCGTGGCTGTGATAACATGTGTACCTTTTGTGTTGTTCCATTTACAAGAGGTAGAGAAAGAAGTAGAGATCCTCAAAGTATTATTGCAGAAATCAGATCTATGCAAGAGAAAAACTTCAAGGAGATTACTTTATTAGGACAAAATGTAGACTCTTTCTTATGGTATGGAGGAGGCTTAAAAAAGGATTTTAATAAAGCTTCAGAAATGGCAAAAGCTACTGCTGTAGATTTTGCTCAACTGTTAGATATGTGTGCTACAGAATTCCCTAAAATACGCTTCCGTTTTTCAACTTCTAACCCTCAAGATATGACTCTTGATGTTATCCATGTAATGGCGAAACATAAAAACATATGTAAATACATTCACTTACCTATTCAAAGTGGAAGTAACGCTATGTTAAAAGCAATGAATCGTCAACATACTCGTGAAGAGTACATGGAATTAGTTGATAATATTTATAAAATCATACCAGAAATGGCTTTAAGTCAAGATATGATTGCTGGTTTTTGTGGAGAAACTGAACAAGATCATCAAGATACTTTAGATTTAATGCGCCATGTAAAATATAGTTTCGGATTTATGTTTGCTTATTCAGAACGTCCTGGAACTTTAGCTGCTAAAAAAATGGAAGACGATATTCCTTTAGCTATTAAAAAACGTAGACTTCAAGAGATTATAGACTTACAACAAGAACACAGTTTATATAGAACCAAAGAAAACTTAGGTCAGATACAAGAAGTTTTAATTGAAGGTACTTCAAAGAAAAACCCAAATGAATGGAAAGGTCGTAATACTCAAAACACAGTAATAATTTTCCCAAAAGAACATTATAAAATGGGAGATTTTGTAAATGTTAAAGTTGATGATTGTACTTCAGCTACGTTACTAGGAACAGCTGTTGGATATTCTGACAATAATTAAATTTTAGAAAATGAAACAAGAGAGAATTGAAATTATCTTTTTTCTCTAAATCTTTTTTCTTTATTCAAAAAAAAAGACCATGGAAAACTTACAAGCAACAAAACAACGTTTTGGTATTATTGGTAATGACCTTCAGCTCAACAGGGCAATTGAAAAAGCCATTAGAGTTGCTCCTACTGACATCTCCGTATTAGTTGTTGGTGAAAGTGGTGTTGGTAAAGAAAGTATCCCCAAAATCATTCATCAATTATCACATAGAAAGCATGCTAAATATATAGCTGTAAACTGTGGTGCTATTCCTGAAGGAACTATTGATAGTGAGCTGTTTGGCCATGAAAAAGGGGCTTTTACAGGAGCTACTGCTACTCGTAAAGGTTATTTTGAAGTTGCAGATGGAGGTACAATTTTTTTAGATGAAGTTGGAGAATTACCTTTAACAACTCAAGTGCGTTTATTACGTGTTTTAGAAAATGGTGAATTTATAAAAGTTGGTTCATCTCAGGTACAAAAAACGAATGTAAGAATAGTCGCAGCAACGAATGTTAATATGCACAGTGCAATTAGTAATGGAAAGTTTCGTGAAGATTTGTACTACCGTTTAAGTACCATTGAAATCCCTCTTCCTCCATTAAAACAAAGAGGAGAAGATATTCATTTACTATTTAGAAAGTTTGCAGCAGATTTCGCTCAAAAATACCGTATGCCTACTATTCGACTAGAAGAAAATGCTGTAAAAGTTTTATTAAATTATAACTTCCCTGGAAACATACGGCAATTAAGAAATATTGCAGAACAAATATCAGTTGTTGAAGAAAATCGACTTATTTCACCTGAAAAACTAGCTCAATATTTACCTAATATCCAAGGAAATCTTCCAGCTATTGTTAATAGTAACAAAACGAATAGCAATAATGATTTTTCTAACGAACGAGATATTATGTATAAAATATTGTTTGATATGAGAAACGATATTAATGACTTAAAAAAGTTAACTTTAGATTTATTAAAAGAAGGAAATTCGAAACAAGTTCAAGAAGATAATCATCGATTAATTCAAAAAATATATCAAGAACAACAAACTGAAACCCCAAAAGTTGAAGTAGTACAAATTCCTGAATCGGCAAATCAAAACAATTATGATTTTGTTGAAACTATTGAAGAGGATGAAAATTTATCGTTACAAGAAAAAGAAATTGAAATGATAAGAAGATCTTTAGAAAAAAACAATGGCAAACGTAAACTTGCTTCAAAAGAATTAGGAATATCTGAAAGAACACTTTATAGAAAAATTAAACAATACGATTTATAAAAAAATTAACTTTCGTTTTATTTATCTTTACAGAACTACATTATTAAATGAAAATGAGAAAACTTTTATACACATCTTTATCATTAATACTTCTAATTACTTTTATAGGTTGTGGAGCATACTCTTTTACGGGAGGAAACACTGGGAACGCTAAAACAATTCAAATTAATTTTTTCCCAAATCAAGCCCCCATAATTGAACCTACATTAAGTAAACGTTTTACACAAGACTTAAGAGATTTATTTACTCGTCAAACTAACTTAGCTTTAGTTAGAGTTGGAGGACAATTACATTTTGAAGGTGAAATTACTGATTACCGAATTTCTCCTATGAGTGCAACTGCAAACCAAACTGCTGCTCAAAACAGACTTACCATTGTGGTTAACGTACGTTTTACCAATAACCTAGAAGAAAAAGACAGTTTTGAAAAACAATTTACATTTTATGATGACTACGGTGCCTCTGAACAACTAATTGGTAACGTATTAGATAATGCTTTAAAAAATATATTAGAACGTATTACTCAAGATATATTTAATGAATCGGTAGCTAAATGGTAATATTTTAATTTGACAACAGACGACTATATAAAATTTATTCAAAGTCCTGAACTTTTCCAGGATGAAAATATTCATCAATTAAAAACTATAATTGATAAATATCCTTATTTTCAGTCTGCTCGTTCTTTATATTTAAAAGCTTTAAAAAACAAAGAAAGCTATAAATACAATAATGAGTTGAAAATCACCGCTGCCCATACAACAGATCGTTCAGTTTTATTTGATTTTATAACATCTAAAAATTTTACATCTACTAAGAAAATCTCAGATAAAAGAAGTTTAAAAGAAATTGTAATTCAAAAAACAAAATTATTAAAAGTTGATACAGTAAATAAAGAATTAGCTATAGGCAAACCTCTTAACTTCACTAAAAAAGAAACTTTTTCTTTTAATCAATGGTTAGAACTTTCTTCAAAAAATAGTATCGTAAGAGATCAATCTTCAGAAAAAAAGATTGAAAAAAGCTCTGAAAAAGACAAATTAATTAATCGATTTATTGAAACTAGCCCGAAAATAACAAGACCAACAAAAGGTGTTTCTAAAGAAATCAAGGTTACAGAATCTCAACAAAACAACAGATTAATGACCGAAACTTTGGCTAAAGTTTATCTTGAACAGAAAAAATATGATAGTGCAATTCAAGCTTATAAAATATTAAGTTTGAAATATCCAGAAAAAAGTGGTTTCTTTGCAGACCAAATTAAGAAAATTAAAATTTTACAAAACAATAAATAATGACTACATATACTTTACTTTTAGTGTTAATTTTAATAGTTGCAATAGCATTAATTTTAATTGTAATGGTACAAAATCCTAAAGGAGGAGGATTATCTTCATCTTTTGGTGGTGGTGGATCTCAAAACATTGGAGGTGTACAAAACACTAACAATTTCTTAGACAAAACTACATGGACTTTAGCAATAACAATGTTTGCTTTAATCCTATTAGCTAACTTTGCTATCCCTAGAGGAAATGCTGAAAACGCTCCTCAATTAGACGATACATTAAACGGAGTAGAAACAACAACTACTAATACTCCAGCTACAACAACAAATACAGCAAACGACAGCGTAAAATAAACACTGTCCTAATCATATAGAAATGCCAACGTAATGACACGTTGGCATTTTTTTTTACAAAAAACTATACTATTTGAAAAAGTGTCAGCATAAAAACAATGGCATAATTTCTGACTAAAAGTAACCAGTTAAAAACTTAATTTAATTAATTAAAAATATATAAAATGGGATTAAACATTAAACCTTTAGCAGATAGAGTTCTTGTAGAACCTGCTGCCGCAGAAACAACTACTGCATCAGGAATTATTATTCCAGATAACGCTAAAGAAAAGCCTCAAAAAGGAATTATTGTTGCAGTTGGAACTGGAACAAAAGATGAACCTTTAACTGTAAAAGTTGGAGATACTGTTTTATACGGAAAGTACGCTGGTACTGAATTAAAACTTGAAGGTAAAGATTATTTAATTATGAGAGAAAGCGATATTTTCGCTATTATCTAAATAATTATTTTTTGAGCTATCCAATTGCTCATTATAAATTAACTAAAATCAAAGTCTAAAATTACATATAAGATTTAGACAAAAAACTAAAATAAAATGGCAAAAGATATAAAATTTGATGTTGATGCTCGTGACGGATTAAAACGTGGAGTAGATGCATTAGCTAATGCAGTAAAAGTAACTTTAGGTCCTAAAGGACGTAATGTAATTATTTCAAAATCTTTCGGAGCTCCTCATGTAACTAAAGATGGTGTTACCGTAGCTAAAGAGATTGAATTAGAAGATGCTCTAGAAAACATGGGAGCACAAATGGTAAAAGAAGTTGCTTCTAAAACTAACGACTTAGCTGGTGATGGTACAACTACTGCTACTGTTTTAGCTCAATCTATCGTTAAAGAAGGTTTAAAAAATGTTGCAGCAGGAGCTAATCCTATGGATTTAAAGCGTGGAATTGATAAAGCTGTAGCCGTTATTACTGAAGATTTAGCAAAGCAATCTGAAGAAGTAGGAAATTCTTCTGAAAAAATTCAGCAAGTAGCTTCTATTTCTGCAAATAACGATCAAGTAATTGGAGATTTAATTGCAACAGCTTTTGGTAAAGTTGGTAAAGAAGGTGTGATAACTGTTGAAGAAGCTAAAGGTACTGATACTTATGTAGACGTAGTAGAAGGAATGCAGTTTGATAGAGGTTATTTATCTCCTTACTTTGTAACGGATGCAGATAAAATGATTGCTACTTTAGAAAATCCTTATATTTTATTATTTGATAAAAAGATTTCTAACTTACAAGAAATTCTTCCAATATTAGAACCAGTATCTCAATCAGGAAGACCTTTATTAATTATTGCTGAAGATGTAGATGGACAAGCATTAGCTACTTTAGTTGTAAACAAATTACGTGGAGGTTTAAAAATTGCTGCTGTAAAAGCTCCAGGTTTTGGTGATCGTAGAAAAGCAATGTTAGAAGACATTTCTATCTTAACAGGAGGTACTGTTATTTCTGAAGAAAGAGGTTTCTCTTTAGAAAATGCTACTTTAGATTTATTAGGTACTGCTGAAACTGTAACTATTGACAAAGACAATACTACAATTGTTAATGGTTCTGGTGATGAAACACAGATTAAAGCTCGTGTTAATCAAATTAAAGCACAAATTGAAACAACTACTTCTGATTACGATCGTGAAAAGTTACAAGAACGTTTAGCTAAATTAGCTGGTGGTGTTGCTGTATTATATGTAGGTGCTGCATCTGAAGTAGAGATGAAAGAAAAGAAAGATAGAGTTGATGATGCTTTACACGCTACAAGAGCTGCCGTTGAAGAAGGTATTGTTGCTGGGGGTGGTGTTGCATTAGTAAGAGCTAAGAAAGTTTTAGAAACGTTAACTACTGAAAACTTAGACGAAACTACTGGAGTACAAATTGTAAACAGAGCTATTGAGTCTCCATTAAGAACTATTGTTGAGAATGCTGGTGGTGAAGGTTCTGTTGTTATCAATAAAGTACTTGAAGGTAAAAAAGATTTCGGTTACGACGCAAAGTCTGAAACATATGTAAATATGTTAGATGCTGGAATTATTGATCCTAAAAAAGTAACTCGTGTGGCTTTAGAAAATGCTGCTTCAGTTGCTGGAATGATTTTAACTACTGAATGTGCATTAATTGATATTAAAGAAGAAGCTCCAGCTGGAGGAGGAATGCCTCCAATGGGTGGTGGAATGCCAGGAATGATGTAATAATTAAAATTATTTAAATATATTTTAAAATAAAAAGGCTGTTTGAATTATCAAACAGCCTTTTTTATAGTATTAAATTTTTATTACTTAACTTCAAATATAAAAGGTATTCTAGCCTGTATCCCTTTAATATTTTTGATTTGATTTATATTATTATATAACCTATAATTCTCCTCTCCTAAGGCCTCTTTCAATAATTCTTCTTTTGATAATTTTGCAAAAGGTGAAAACTTAAACGATTCTTTTATGTCTTTCTTATAGTTAGGGTAGTTTCTAACTCTATAATCATCTACATTAGCAAGACTTGCTGCCATTTCAATAGCATCATCTAAACTTCCTAAAGCATCAACTAAACCATTTTCTAAAGCTTGTTTACCTGTCCAAACTCTTCCTTGAGCAATTTCGTCAACTTGATCAAACTTCAATCCTCTTCCGTTTGCAACACGAGTTACAAAAACATTATAAATTTGCTCTACTCCTTCTTTAGTTACCTTATAAAATTTTTCATCAATAGGTTCAAAAACACTATAACTAGCACTTTTATTAGTAGATACTTGTTCAGCATTAATTCCTAATTTATCTGTAAGTTTACTAATATTTGGAATCATTCCAAAAACGCCAATAGAACCTGTAATTGTGGTAGGTTCAGCAATAATTTTATCTGCATTACAAGCAATATAATAACCTCCTGAAGCAGCTAAATTACCCATAGAAACAACTAAAGGTTTTTCTTTCTTTGTCAATTCTAATTCTCTCCAAATTAACTCAGAAGCTAAAGCACTTCCTCCTGGAGAATTAACACGTAAAACAATAGCTTTAACATTCTTATCTTTTCTTGCCTTTTTTATTGCTTTATTTATAATTCCCTGACCAATTATATCTTCATTTCCTTCTCCATACATTATTTGCCCTTGAGCATAAATTACAGCAATTTTATTTTTTGCTAATGAAGATTTCCTACCTTTTCCTGATTTAATATAATCTTGAATACTTATTGTATTAACTTTTGAAGCTACTATTGACTTTAATTTATCTTTATATTCATCTTCATAAATTACAGCATCAATTAAATTACTCTCTTTAGCTAAATCAGCATTTCTTCCTTTTGAATTATCAGCTATCTCATTTAATTTTTCAACAGTAACTTTTCTACTCCTACTAATATCACCTGTCATTTCTGACCAAATAGACTTTAAAAAAGAAACCGTTTGCTCTCGGTTAGCTTCACTCATTTTGTTTGTTAAATAAGGTTCTACGGCACTTTTATATTTTCCATGACGAATCACTTCCATTTTCACACCGTACTTGTCTTCAAAATCTTTGTAATATAAAATCTCGGTTGAAAGTCCTTTAAAATCAACCATTCCAACAGGATTTACATAAACACTATCAGCAACTGAACTTAAGTAGTAACTTTTTTGATCATAAAAATCGTTATAAGCATACACAAATTTACCACTCTCCTTAAACTCTTCTATTTTATTTCGAATAGCTTGAGTTTGTGCTATTCCTGCATTCACATAAACCGTTCTAATACTTATACCTTTAATATTAGGGTCAATTTTAGCATTATCAATAGCATTCAAAATGTTATTTAAAGCTAATTTCTGATCATTCAACTCCAATATCTCTGCTAAGGGATTTGTGTCTTTTGGAGCATAATCTTTAATTGAAGCAGTTAAGTCTAACTTTAAAACTGAATTTGGCTTTACTATTATTTCATCAGGAGAGCCCATTAGTGAGGCTATGAAAATAAAAAAAATAAAGATTAAAAATATTGATATAAAAAAACCTATAATAGAGGCTAGTAAATTTCGTAAAAACTTCATGCTGAGTAATTATTTTTGATAGCAAATATACGTTTTTGAGTCAAAAAAATATCACCTTAAAACCATTCTATATTTACCTTGTGCAAACTCGAAATAATTAAACAACTTATAATTTACTTCATAACCATAATCAATGTGTATATTGTAATCAATTATGTTTTCATAAATACTAGGATTAAATGTACCCGGATTCCCTACCCTTCTATTCCATGCCAAAACATAAAATCTATTTTTATTTTCTAAATAAGATTGTGAATAAAAACCTACTGGTCTAGCTATAGAATTAAGATAAGTTGTAAAACCTGGATCTATTATAATAATTTCATACTCTAAACTATCATTTGCAATAACAACAGGCTCTTCTTTTGTTGTCGATTTATTTTTTACAGATGTAGAAGCACATCCATAAAAAACAACACTAAAAACTATCATTACTAATACATACTTCAAAACTTTCATAATCAATGATTTTCAACCTCTATAAAGTTCCGAAAATTATTCCATTTTCAAATTGTTTTTAAATGATTTAACAGTATTTTTAAACCTCTAAAAGCAAAAAAAATGAAAAACAGGTGTTTTTGGGTTAGTAATGACCCTTTATATATTGAATATCATGATAATGAATGGGGAGTTCCTGTATATAACGATGATAAATTATTTGAATTTTTAATTTTAGAAACTTTTCAAGCGGGTTTAAGTTGGATTACCGTTTTAAAAAAACGTGAAAATTTTAGAATTGCTTTTGACAATTTTGATTATAAAAAAATAGCGCATTATTCTGAAAATAAATATGAAGAACTATTACAAAACGCTGGAATTATAAGAAATAAATTAAAAATAAAAGCAACAATATCAAATGCTAAAGCCTTTATGAAAGTACAAGAAGAATTTGGTACTTTTTCTAAATACATTTGGGGCTTTACTAATGGAGTACCTATTAAAAATGTATTTAATAAACGAGAAGATGTACCTGCAACTACAGCTCTTTCTGATAAAATTTCAAAAGATTTAAAAAAACGAGGTTTTAAATTTGTTGGTTCAACTGTTATTTATGCACATATGCAAGCAACAGGTATGGTAAATGATCATACAACAGATTGTTTTAGATACCACGAGGTTTAATTTCGTATTTTTATCGCTCAACTAAAAATTAATTTAAATATTTATAAATGAACTTAAAACAAGTGCTTTGTACGATTGCTACTACAAGTATTTTATTTTCTTGTGGTGTTGACACTAAAAAAGAAGCTACTACAACAAAAGAAACTAAAACTACAGATTTTGAATACGTAGTTGAACAATTTGCTGACATCAAAGTTTTACGCTACCAAATTCCTGGTTTTAAAGAATTAACATTAAAAGAAAAGCAGTTAGTATACTACCTAACGCAAGCTGGATTGGCTGGGCGCGATATAATGTGGGATCAAAATTACCGTCATAATTTAGAAATTAGAAATGCTTTAGAAACTGTAAACACAACTTTTAAAGGGGATAAAAAAAGTAAAGATTATGTTGCTTTTAAAACCTACTTAAAAAGAATTTGGTTTTCAAATGGAATACATCACCACTACTCTAACGACAAATTAAAACCTGAGTTTTCAAAAGAATATTTAGAAAGTTTATTAAAAGAAACGAATACTACTTTATCTCCTAAAGCTTTAGAAGTAATTTTTAATAATGAGGATGCTAAGAAAGTAAATAAGAAAGCTGGTGTTGATAATGTTTTAGCTTCTGCTATTAATTTTTACAGCCCTGATATAACTAGTAAAGATGTTGAAGATTTTTATGCTAAAGCATACAAAGGCCCAGAAGGAAAACCTATTGAAGCGGGATTAAATTCAAAATTAGTTCGTGAAAATGGAAAATTGGTTGAAAAAGTATGGAAATCTGGTGGCATGTATGGAGCTGCTATTGATAAAATTATTTTTTGGTTAGAAAAAGCTAAAGGTGTAGCTGAAAACGAAAAACAAGCAACTACATTAAGTTTACTAATTGAATATTATAAAACTGGTAGCTTAGATGTTTGGGATCAATATGCTATTTCTTGGGTAACTTCTACTGAAGGAAATATTGATTGGATAAACGGATTTATTGAAGTATACAATGACCCAAAAGGATATAGAGGATCTTATGAAACTGTAGTTCAAATAAAAGATTTTGATATGTCTAAAAAAATGAAAGTTTTATCTGACAATGCACAATGGTTTGAAGACAACTCTCCTTTAGATCCTTCTCACAAAAAAGAAAATGTTGTAGGTGTTTCATATAAAACAGTTAATGTAGCTGGTGAAGCTGGAGATGCTTCTCCAAGTACACCTATTGGAGTAAACCTACCTAATAACAACTGGATTCGTCAAGAACATGGTTCAAAATCTGTTTCTTTAGGTAATATTATTGGATCATACAATAATGCAGGAGGAACTGGTCGTTTAGAAGAGTTTGCTCATGATAAAGAAGAAATTGAGTTAGAAGTAAAATATGGTAAGCTTGCTGATAAATTACACACAGCACTTCATGAAGTTATTGGCCATGCTTCTGGTAAAATTAATGACGGAATAGGACAACCGAAAGAAACTCTAAAAAACTATGCTTCTACTATGGAAGAAGGTAGGGCAGATTTAGTTGGTTTATATTATTTAATGAACCCAAAATTACAAGAACTTGGATTAGTTGATGACTGGAAAAAAGTTGGTAAAGCTGCTTATGATGGTTATATCAGAAATGGATTAATGACTCAATTAATAAGAATTAATTTAGGAGACGATATTGAAGAAGATCATATGGTAAATCGTCAATGGGTATCTGCTTGGTCGTTTGAACAAGGTAAAAAAGACAATGTAATTGAAAAAGTTGTTAAAAATGGAAAAACTTATTTTATCGTTAACGACTATGCAAAACTTCATGAAATTTTTGGTCGCCTATTAAAAGAAACACAAAGAATAAAATCTGAAGGAGATTTTGAAGCTGCTAAAGCTTTAGTTGAAGGATACGGTGTAAAAGTAGATCAAGAACTTCACAAAGAGGTTTTAGAACGTAATTCACAATTCAAATCAGCTCCATATAGTGGTTTTGTAAACCCTGTATTAACACCTGTAACTGATGCTGAAGGAACTATTACTGACATAAAAATTATGCAACCAAATTCTTTTGAAGAACAAATGTATTTTTATGCTAAAAACTATAGTTTTTTACCTAGTAAAAACTAATATTATTTTAATATACTATTAAATAAAACAAGCCGATTCTGAAAAGAATCGGTTTTTGTATTTTTACAATCGATAATAAAAAGAAAAGTCCCTATGTCTAAAAAAATCAAAGATCCTGGATTGGGATATTCTTCAAAGAGAAATGCACAAAACATTATTAATAAAGATGGAAGCTCAAACATTCGCCATATTAATAAACAGTTTACAATTCGTGATATTTACACTTATTTTATTGAGCTCTCATGGGTGAAATTCTTTGCTTTTGTTTTTATTGGCTATACAGTTCTTAATATCGTATTTGGATTAATATATACATCAATAGGTATTCACCAAATAACAGATGAAAAAGGAAGTTTTTTTGATAATTTATTAAATGGCTTCTTTTTTAGCGCGCAAACCTTAACTACTGTTGGTTATGGAGGATTAGCCCCTCAGGGTATGTTAGCTAACTTTATAGCTGCTTTTGAAGCAATGCTAGGCTTATTAAGTTTCTCTTTTATAACTGGGCTTATATACGGACGCTTTTCTAAACCTAAAGCTGCTATTCATTTTAGTAAAAACATAGTATTGAGAGATTTTAAAGAACATCGAGCTCTAATGTTTCGTATAATGAATAGTAGAAAAACAGTAATGATTGAACCAGAAGTTACAGTAACACTATCAATTACTGAAGATACGGGAGATCATAAATTTAAACGAAATTACTATAGATTCTCATTAGAAAGAGATAAAATAATGTACCTTCCAACCACTTGGACTATTGTACATGAAATAGATAAAAACAGTCCTTTATTTAAATATACTAGTGAAGAGATAGCTAAGCTAGATGCTGAACTTTACATTCTTGTGCGTTATCATGAACAATCTTTCGGACAAGATGTATACCAAATATCCTCTTACGATTTCTCAAAACTAAAAGTTGGTGCTAAATACATTCCAACTTTTTATTATGACGATGAAGGATACACGGTTTTAGACCACTCTAAATTAAATGATTTAGAAGCTCTTGATTAATGTTTATTTATATACTTAAAAAGAAATAATAATAAAATAGTTACTATTATCGATATAGCTACATACAATGCTGTGTTTTGATAATGCTTTTTATTTCTTTTAGCATCTTTCTTATAACTAACTACCATAGCAATTATAAAAACAACCACAAATAAGCTTGCAAAAATTATTCGACCTGGAGTAAACATAAAATTCTATTTTCAGCAAAGTTAAAGAATGATTTATATTGATGATTACTAAATTTTAGATTTTTTAAAAATTTATAACCATCTAAGAAAAAGAGCTAGAGAATAAGAAATAAACTTTATATATTTACTTGATAGGTAAAATGTTTTACTCTTATCTATAAACTAACTATATGCAAACTAAAACAGCTATTGTTTTTGGTGCCACTTCTGGTATTGGAAAAAAATTAACAGAGTTTTTAATTAATGATGGTTTTAAAATAGCCATAACTGGAAGGCGAATAGAAAAGCTAGAAGAATTAAAGAACAAGTACCCTTCTCAAATTATCAGTAAACAAAACGATATACAAGAAATTGAGAGCGTTGAAAATGTGTTTAAAGAAATCGTTTCTGAATTAGGAAAAATTGATTTAATTATACAATCATCGGGGGTAGGTTTCACCAATACTAAGTTAAACTGGGAAAAAGAAAATACCACTTTACAAACCAATGTAATCGGTGTTACTAAGCTATATGATTTAGCCTATCTTTTATTTAAAAAACAAGGATTTGGACATCTAGTAGGAATTTCATCTATTGCTTCGTTACGTGGTAATCGATTTGCTCCTGCTTACTTTGCTTCAAAAGCATATCAAAAAGCATATCTAGAAAGTTTGTATATCAAAACAAAATCGATACCCTCAAAAAAAGTTTATATCACTGATATTAGACCTGGGTTTGTAGATACAGCAATGGCATTAGGTGATGGTATATTTTGGCTTACCCCCCTTGAAAAAGCAAGTAAACAAATTTATAGCGCCATAAAAAGAAAAAAACGAGTAGCCTATATATCTAAGCGTTGGATATTAATTGCATGGGTTCTAAAAATAGTTCCTGCTAAACTTTTAAAATTAGCCACATAACACATATTATGACAAAGAAAAACTTAATCGTACTTGATATAGACGACACACTTACTAAAAGTGAAGACAAGCACACCAATTCATTACTATTTGCAATGAAGCACTTTGGAATAACTGAAGTAAATACAGATTGGAAAACCTATAAAAATGCTACAGATAGTTATATTTTCAGTGTAAACTATGAAAAAACACATCAAAAAAAGTTTGACTTTAGTTTTATTCCTGAATTTGAAAAAGTAATGACTGAGCATTTTTTAAGTTATCCGGATACACCTGAGATTGAAGGTGCTCAAAAAATGATTGATTTTTTTATTAATGAAACCAACTATGGTGTTTGCTTTGCCACTGGCTCAATTTTACAACCAGCCTTTTTAAAACTACAACAAGCGAATATCAATTTAATCCCTCAAGTTTTAGAATCTTCAAATTCAATTTTCACTAGAGAAGATATTGTAAAATCAGCAATAGAAAAATCAAAAAATTATTATCATACTTCTAATTTTGAAAATATTATTTCTTTTGGAGATGGTTTGTGGGATGTTACAACTGCTAAAAATTTAGATATCCATTTTGTAGGTGTAAATGATAAAAATATTTCAGATTTTAAAAAAATGAATATCAAACATCACATTAGTAATTGGACTCAATTTAATCTTAATGAAACTGAGAAGAAATTAGGTATAAAATAATTCATATTAAAAATCTACATACATGAAAAACAAAATTAACGCTGTTCACGAATTCCATACTGCTTTTGGATTAGGTATTAAAAATACCCCAACTACAAACATTGATAAAGAAAGAAAACTGCTTCGTTACAACCTAATGAAAGAGGAAAATGAAGAATATTTAGAAGCTGCTGAAAATAATGATTTAGTTGAAGTTGCCGATGCTTTGGGGGATATGCTGTATATTTTATGTGGAACAATTATTGAACACGGTATGCAGGATAAAATTGAAGAAGTATTTAATGAAATACAACGAAGTAATATGAGTAAATTAGGAGAAGATGGCAAGCCTATTTATCGTGAAGATGGAAAAGTTTTAAAAGGACCCAATTATTTTAAACCTAACATAGAACAAATTTTAAAAAAATAATTATTTAATTTTATTTACCTAAAATTTTATCTAACTCGGAGGTTAAAGTACGTACATTATTAACCATCTTAATAATAACACCATTCGTATCAACAATTACATGTGTAGGATATTGTTTAACTTTCAATTTCTTAGACATGTATTTTTTTTGCATTGGTATGGTTGGGTACTTGAACGTTTTTATTTTTAAAAACTTAATTAATTTTTCTTTTTCATCAAAAGCTAAGCTAACAAAGGTTACTTTTTCATCTTTGTATTTATCAACTAGTTTATTTAACTCAGGGAATTCTTCTACACAAATCTTACACGTAATAAACCAACACTTTAACACTAATAATTTACCTTTTGTATCTTCTTTATTATAAGAAACTCCATTTAAATCTATAAAATCATATGCTGGAAGCCTCTTACCTTCCATTCTAAAATAATGATTTGCATTGGTAGCTAAACTCTTTATTGATTTTTTAATTTTTACTTCAGAAGTGTTTTTTAAAGATACTAATTGATAAGAAAGTTCTCTTTTATCAACTCTTTTCACAGGTAAATAAGAACCTATTCTTAATAAATTTAAAAAAGCACCTTTACTAATATTTTCTCCATTTTCATCAAGAGCTTTAAAAGTTGACATTAAATCAATATTCTTTTTTGAATATAAATCCCAACTCTTAAAGCTCTTTTGAATATCACTAGACTTTAAGTCTAATATTAATTTATTGTTTGTAACTACCGATTCAGTTTTTACTTCAGCTAAATCATTTGTTTTCAAATAAGTATTTATACTAAAAAAGCTTATCCCAAAACCAGCTACAATAGATAACATTGTAAGCAGTATATTTTTCATTCTCTCCCATTTAAGTAATTATACTTTTAATATAATTAACTCTTTTTTGGAGGAAATATTTTATCCTTTTTAAACTTTAACACTCCAATTATGAATATCTTCTCCTCTGTTATATTGAATGTTAAGTAGCTTTTCTTTAAAAATTGAAGCATATGAATTTTCAATTTCTGGCAAATCATAATCAGTTTCCTTATACCCGAAACCAGCTATAGGAGAAATAACAGCAGCAGTACCAGCTCCAAACATTTCTTTTAATTCACCACTCTTTGCTGCTTCAACAACTTCTTTAACTGTTATTTTACGCACTTCAAATGGTATTTTATTATCTTCTGCTAATTGAAGTATACTTTTACGGGTAATACCATCTAAAATTCTATCACTTGTAGGGCTAGTTATTAGAGTATCATTAATTCTAATAAAAACGTTCATTGCCCCTGCCTCTTCAATATATTCATGTGTATTATCATCAGTCCAAACCACTTGATTATACCCTTTATCAATAGCTAATTGCGTAGGATAAAACTGAGCTGCATAATTACCTCCCGCTTTTGCAAAACCTACACCTCCATTAGCTGATCTTGCATATTTTTCTTCAATTAAAACTGTTACTTTTCCTGAAAAATAAGCTCCAGATGGTGCTGTACAAATAATTAATTTATACTCATCAGCAGGTGATGCATGAAATCCTTCTCCTGTGGCAAACATAAAAGGACGAATGTATAATGAACTTCCTTCATTAGTAGGAATCCAAGCGTTATCAACCTTTAACAACTCCTTTAAACCTTTCATAAATAAATCTTCAGGAATTTCTGGTATCACCATTCTTTTTGCTGAGATATTTAGTCTCTTACAATTATCTAAAGGACGAAACAACAAAGTATTACCTTCTGTATCTTTATAAGCTTTCATACCTTCAAAAATAGATTGTCCGTAATGGAAAATTTTAGCCGAAGGATCTAAAGTTATAGGACCATAAGGTACAATACTAGGATTTTGCCATTTTCCATCTACATAATCACAGACAAACATATGATCTGAAAAAACACTTCCAAATTTTAAATCGTTAAAATCTACTTGACTAATTTTAGATTCTTTTATTGGTTGAATTTTAATATCCATAAACTACTATTTTTATAACACAACAAAGTTACAAAAACAATAAGTATCAATCGCATTACTTTAAGAGTTAAACAAATATACCTATCTTTGTTATTCTATATTTTTAAGCAACTGATTATGAAAAAACTACTAACTGCAACTCTTGTAGTTGCTACTCTATTTTTGTCTTGTAAAACGGAAAAAAAAGAAACTACTCCCGAAAAAAGCTCTCAAAAATCTGAATATGTGTCTTTTGGTGAAAAAATTTCAAGTGAAAACACATTGTCAAAAACCGATGTTCTTACTAAATTCCAAAATTTAAAATCTGGAGATACTTTAAACATCAAATTTGCATCTACTATAAATGAGGTTTGTAAGAAAAAAGGATGTTGGATGAAATTAGATTTAGGTAATGAAAAAGAATCTATGGTACGTTTTAAAGATTACGGATTTTTCATGCCACTAAACTCTGATAAAAAAGAAGTTATTGTTAACGGTAAAGCTTTTGTCACTGAAACTTCAGTAAAAGATTTACAACACTATGCTAAAGATGCAGGTAAAAGTGAAGAAGAAATAGCAAAAATTACCGAACCTAAATATACATTTGCTTTTGAAGCCAATGGTGTTTTACTAAAAAACTAATGAGAAGATCACTCATAATTTTGATCTTAATTTTTCTTCTTTTTTCTTGTAAAAAAGAAGAAAAAAAGAATACAGAGTTAATCATGTACAAGCAGTCAGAAATGGCTGCTTTAATGAATACAATGTATTACATTAATTTAGATTTAAAAAAGAATATTCTAGAAGGTAAAACTCCAAACTCTTTCCCTGAAAGATATTTAAAAATACATACAGCAACACTAACAGATTCAACAGATAGAACTGAGGGTTTTAAAGAACTATCAAAATTATATATACAAAACATGAAAAGAGTATATACTAGTTCTAAAGACTCATTAAAAACCACATTTAATCAAGCTGTAAATAGCTGTATTGCTTGTCATCAAACTACTTGTACAGGTCCAATACCAAGAATTAAAAAGTTATTAATTAAATAATTTGAAAAGAGAAATAATTATAACCTCTGATGGTTCTACTACCATACATTTACCAGAATGGGATGAACAGTATCATTCTAAACATGGAGCTATTCAAGAAGCCTACCACGTATTTATTAAAAATGGCTTAGAAACTATTGAAAAGAATGAGATTTCGATACTTGAAATTGGGTTTGGAACTGGGCTAAATTGTTTAATTACTTTTTTAGAATCTCAAAAAAACATCAATTATGTTGGTGTAGAGGCCTATCCTATTACAAGTAAAGAAATTGAAAGTTTAAATTACGTATCTACTTTAAAAGCAGAAACAAAAGCTATTCATTTTAACAAAATGCATAGTTGTTCCTGGGAAGTAAAACAACAAATTTCTTCTAATTTTAGTTTAACAAAACAACAAAAAAAGTTTAAAGACATCAATGATATAGATGCTTACGACTTAATTTACTTTGATGCATTTGGTGCTAGAGTTCAACCTGAGCTATGGACAGAGGAAATTTTCAACAAAATGTATATTTCTCTAAAAAATAATGGATCACTAGTAACTTACTCTGCAAAAGGAAGTGTTAGACGTGCAATGCAAAAAGTAGGTTTTGCTGTTGAAAGACTTCCTGGACCTCCAGGAAAAAGAGAAATGCTAAGAGGTAAGAAGATATTATAAAACTTAAAACTCAACTCTAAAAACAATATTAGGAGTAAAACTCAATGAGTATGTATCAATTGTATTTAATGTAGCATTAAAAGAAGTATCATAAGAAACTTCGCTAGTTCTTTTTAATATATTTTTTCGATTATAAATGTTTAAAAAAGAAATCCCTACTTTAGATACGATCTTATTTTTCTTATCCCATAAAAAATTATACGTAGCAGAAGCATCCAACCTATGATATGCTGGAAGGTTAGAATTATTATACCTTTCAATCTCTAGCCCATTATTCGGATCTAAATTTATTAACGAACTAAATGGTAACCCTGCTTTATAAGTCCATCCAAAAGATAAGTCAAAGCTGTTTAATTTGAATTGTTGAGCTATATATAATGAGTTTGAAATATTAAAACTCCCGTTAAAAGATTGATTACTATTAAACCCATCAAAAGTAAGAGCTGTGTTCCCTAAATTATAACTAAACCATGTATTCAATTTATTATTCCATTTTTTTCTAACTAATAAATCAAAGCCTTTAATTAAAGCCCCTCCATTAAAAATTGTTTTATTATAATTATTAAATCCAGAGCTTAATGAAGTAATTCCACTTATATTTTTATAATACATTCCAAAATCAATCACCCACTTTCTATATTTAAATATCGCTCCAAATGTAAACTGCTTACTTTGTAAAATAGGTATTTCATTATTATCTGAGAGCGCCCATAATTTATTTTCTAAACCAAAATCAGATGTAAAAAACTCTACAATTTTGCTGGTGTATTGCTGTTTTAATTCCGCTGAAGCATTTACCCAAAAATTAGGTGCTATTTTCAATTGAGTATATAACCTTGGTTCTGCAACTACTTTATTAAACGACGACAGATAAGTTGTTCTTATCCCCATGTCTAAAATAAAAGAGTCTTCATTTTTATATTTGTATCCAGTTAATACACTATGTGTATTAATAGTACCATTACTTTTATTTTTAGACTCAGAAAAAACAACTGTATTTTTTTTCTCTAAATTAAAAAAGATGTTATTAAAAGCATATTGATAACCAATTAAAAAACTACTTTTTTTATTGATTTTCTTAGTGATTGAAAAATCTATATTTATTTCACTAACAGTATTATCTTTATTTGTGTAGTCATAAATAGTTTTTAACCTACTTACTTCTCTTTGGTAATCTAGTGAATATTTTGCGTAATAGGTATTCAAATTATGCTTCCAACCACTATTCCACTTTGAGTCCCAAGTAGCGCCAAATCCATAATTTTTAATTTTTAACTTATCGCTTCTTATATCATTTATTTTAAAGTTTTGTAATCTATAATCTAACGAATTATGTATTAATATTTGTTGGAATGTTATTTTATTTTTCTCATTTGGTTGGTATAAGAACTTTGTATTCATATCAAGAAAACTAAAATCATTTTTTGCCTCTACATAAGGTTGCTCTGCCAATAAATTTCCTTTTGAGATACTAGTATTTTGAAACACTTTAGTAGATATGTTGTTCATTGTAGGAGTTTTTATAATATCAGACAATGAGTTTCTAATAGATAATTGTACTCCTGTTTTTTTTGATAACGGGATTGTTGTAAAGGCATCAATTGCGGTCATATTCACCCCAACTCCAGTTGTGTATTTTTGAGGAACTTCATCCATAGAATTCATAGATATTACTCCAGCAATATGATTTCCATATTTAATATTAGAAGCATTTTTATAAACTGTTACCTTATCAATAATATTTGGATTAAATGCTGAAATAGAACCAAAAAAATGAGCTGTATTATACAGTTTAATACCATCAAATAAAATTAAATTTTGATCAGGAGTTCCTCCTCTAATATGAATTCCTGCAGCAGTTTCTACAGGGCTTTGAATCCCTGGTATTTGCTGAGTACTTAATAAAACATCCGATTCAGTTAAACCTGGTAAAACTCCACGTTTTTTGGGTCTCATTACAATAGAACCATCATCATTTTTAATCGTATTTGTTGAAAGGTAATTTGCAATAATTACTTCATCTAAAACATTAAGGTTTTCTTTTAATTTAACTTCTACACATTTCTTTTTGTAAAAGTCGCTCCCAAACATTAAAATTGTTTTATAACCTGCAAAAGATATTTGTATTGTATCATTAATTCTGATTTTCTTTAATTTAAAAAAACCACTAGAATCTGTTATAGTCCCTCTGTTTTGTTCATTTTTTAAAACAATAGTAGCTTGTTGTAATGAATAATTTGTTAAACTATCTCTAATGTAACCACATATATTTATTTTTTTAGAAGCATATTTTACAATAGAATAATAGCGCTCATTTATTTTATTCACATAAACATTCAACTCTTTCTCAATATTTTGCAATATCTCCTCTAAATCTTTATCTTTAATAGGAAGAGCAAAATATTTATTATTTATGGTTTCTTCAGCATAAGAAAATTTTACATTATACTTGTTTTCAATATCAGAAAGTACTGTTTTCAATAAATTCTTTTTCTTTACTTTATTCTGTGTAAAAACTGAATTAGTAACAAATAAAACAGCAAGGAATAAAAAATAATTTCGCATATAATTTATTTATAAAACAACACTTCTTTTCCATTAACTTCATAATTGAACCCCATAGTTTCAGTTATTGTTACTAACGCAATAGTTAGATTAGAATTAGAGAAACTTCCCGAAAACCTTCTTTTTAAATCTACATTTTTTGTTTTTATTTGCACACCAAAAACATCTTGCATTTTATTTACAACGTATTTTAAAGGAGTATTATCAAAAGAAATTTCACCATTTTTCCATATTGGTTCTAAATTTTCAATATTCCAATTTTCATAAGCCTCATTTTTAATTTGCCTTATAGCTTGATTTTTCACCAATATATGTTCCACTCCTTTTCTGCTAACCAATACTTTCCCTTCAAAACATTTGACCTCTAAAAAATTTAATTGTGAATTAATATTAAAAGCTGTTCCCAAAACTGATATTTCACCTTCACTACTTATTACTTTAAACTTCTTTCCTTTTTTTACTTTAAAATAGGCTTCTCCTTTAAGAGTTACTTTTCTTAATTTACTCCATGATTTAGAAGAAAATGACATTTTAGAATTGCTATTTAAAAGTACTTCAGAACTATCTGGTAAAAATACTGTTAATTGTTCACCGTGCATTGTAGTAAATTCTTCTAACGTGGCGTTTTTCATGTAAAAAACTCCTAAAAAAAGTAATATCGCGGCAGCAACACTAGCTCCCCAGTAACCAATATTTATTTTTTTAGTTTTCTTCTTTTTTTCATTTCCTACTTTATTTAAAAACTGACTGTATAATTCGTTTTCATTT
This sequence comes from Tenacibaculum sp., assembly GCA_042093175.1. Taxonomy (GTDB): domain Bacteria; phylum Bacteroidota; class Bacteroidia; order Flavobacteriales; family Flavobacteriaceae; genus Polaribacter. The sequence continues at coordinate 27,262 of JBELFC010000026.1, forward strand.
GAACCTCCTACATAAAATTCTGAAGTATATTTTGCAATCTTAGAATATGTTTCAAACTCTTTTCTTTGTTTTAATACAGTTAACTCTTCTTCAGAGATATCATTCTCAAGCCACTTAGCCAATAATATATTGTATTCTTCATTATTCATAAACTAAATGATTTCTATTTTTTTTCGTAATTCTTTAAGTGCGCTACTCATTCTTTTTTCAACAGTTTTTATAGATATATTTAAAATATCAGCTATTTCTCTATATTTTTTTTTATCTATTCTATTCATCAAAAAAACTTCTCGGTCTTTATCCTTTAATTCAGCAATAGCTTGTTGTAGTTTTTTTAAAAATTCTTTTTCTTCAAGAACAAACTCAGGATCTTCATTTGTAGAACTAGTAGGATTTTGTAATTTCTCATGTTCTAACACTACTTTTTTATGAGAAAAGAAACTCATCAGCGAATTAAATGACATTTTATACAATAGTGCTTTAACTGTATTAGGTATTATATTGGAACAATTTTTCCATATTTTCATAAATGCATCTTGCACAATATCTTCCGCTAACGATACATCACCACACTTATAATAAATATAATTTCGTAGTGCTTTTATATTTGTTTTGTATACCTCTTCAAAAACAATAGGGTTACAAATTGACTTTTTATCACTAATCATACACAAACTAAGATACTGTATTTTGTTTTAAGTTTTAATTAGAAAAGATTTCTTTTTTTAAGAAACCTTTTCTAAAATTATAGTTTTATTTTTTTTCTATTAATGAAATATCATCAATAGCTGCTGCCCCAACCATATGAATATATAATGTGTAATCACCTGATTTCAAATCAACATTTAAATCTTTTGCATAACTAATCCACCCACTTGACTCAATTCTTGGTTCTAACTGTATAATTGAGTTTTTAAAAGGATCTTTCTCTTCTTTCTTACTGATATACACTTTAAACACATATCCCCAACCAGTAAAATCACCTGGTCTGTAATAATTAAATGATATTTTACCTTTTCCTTTTAATAATGGAACTGAAAGTTTAAAGTCCTTTTTAGCTACTCCGTTAAAAACACCTTTACAATTCCCCATATTCAACCCTAAAAATCTAGTATCATTTCCTTTAAAGTTATACCCTTTCCAAGTTGTAAATGTTTTGGAAGTTCCGGTAAACAACCTTCCACAATGATTTGTATCTGCTGAAAGATTAACTACTGGTGTATTAGCCGTATAATCACTTTCTTTTGCTGTTAAAAACCCTTCATTACTTTTTTCAAAAGAATATTTAAATAATTCTAACTTATTATCCTCTTCTGAATCTGGAATTGTTATTTCATCATTTGAACATGATCCTAATATCATTACAGCCAATACTGTTCCTAATAAATTTATTTTCTTCATTTCTAAAATTTTAATTTTATCTTTTAATAGCATATCCAGCTGCCTTACCCAGCTCACTTATAGATATACTAAGTGTTATTATTTTTACTATTTTCTGTACTTTACTAATAAATAATTTCATTATGCCCCCATTTTTAATTAATATTATTTTTGCCTAAACGTTTAGCTTCATATCTAATACTTTTATACTTCTTTTTACCCTATACTTTTTTTAAAAAAAATAAATTTTACTTTTTTTTTAATATAAATAGGTAGGTTTGTTTTACCTTCGAATTGTAATTTTTCAGAATAGAGTAAATGGAGTTTAAAAGAAGGTTTGGAAATAGAAAAAGAACAAAACCTAAAAAAGGATTGTTTTTTATAGTATTGTTAGCAATTGCTCTTTATTTATGGTTAAATGCAGAAAAACTTTTAGAAAGAATTTTATAAATGAAACCATTTAAATTTAAAGAATTTACAATACATCAAGATAAAACTGCTATGAAAATTGGCACTGATGCTGTTTTATTAGGAGCTTGGTGTTCACTAAACAATTATCCAGACACTATTTTAGATATAGGTTCAGGAACTGGTATTATTTCTTTAATGTTAGCACAAAGAAGTAATGCTTCTACTATAGATGCTGTAGAAATAGAAGCTAATGCATATGAACAAACAGTAGAGAATTTTGAGCAATCCGATTGGGGAGATCGCTTATTTTGCTATAATGCTCCTTTTACCGAGTTTGCTATTGAAATGGCTGAAGAAGAAGAGCAATATGATCTTATTGTTTCTAATCCTCCTTTTTACAATGATGAATTTGAAACAGCTGATTTAGCAAGAAATAAAGCTCGTTTTACAACATCACTTTCTTTTAAAGAATTAATTGAAGGAGTTCGTAGTTTACTATCAAAAGACGGTTTATTTTCGGTAATAATCCCTTTTAAAGAAGAAGAAGAGTTTATCCAAATAGGAAAATTAAATAATCTTTTCCCTAATAAGATATGCCATGTTAAAGGAAATGAAAACACAGAATTTAAAAGAAGTTTAATAGAGTTTTCTTTTACAGAGTCTGATATTATACAAGAAGAATTGGTTATTGAAAAAGAAAGGCACCAGTATACTGATGCCTATATAAATCTTACTAAAGATTTTTATTTAAAAATGTAACTATTCCAGTTTATTTTTTATTTGAATAACTAAACTCTTTACTTAAAAATTCATTTACTATTTCATTAAACATTTTTGATTTATTTCGGGGAACTCCATGGTTAGTTCCTGGCATTATGCATAATTGAGCTTTAGCTATGTTATTAAATATCTCAACTGCATGCTTATTTTTAATAATATCTCTATCTCCATTCATAACCAATACAGAAGCTTTAATTTTTTTAAGTTCTGTATGGCTTATATTTGGTTGAGTTAATAACATTTTATCTAATTGTAATTCTTTTTTCCAATCTTTAGATGTATCTCCTTTCATTATCATTGTTAATGTTTCAGCATGCATTTCTCTAACTCGCTCCAATGCCCAACTATTAACAGCTGTAGAATCTGGTCTTAAATTAGCTCCCATAGTTACTATTTTCTTAACATTAACCTCATTAGTTATCCCTATTTTTAAAGCTAAAATACCACCATCACTCCAACCAAGAATGTTGACTGCATCTAATTTCAAATATTTTATAAGTTCCACAAAATCTGTTGTCATTTGTGCATAAGTTAAAGAATCTGTTTTCAATTCAGATTTACCTTGCCCCCTACTATCAGCTACAATTACCCTATATTTATCTTTAAAATAATCAATTTGATACTCCATTGCTTTTATATCTGCACCGCATCCATGAATTATTAATAAAGGTTCTCCTTTACCATATTCTTCGTAATAGATATTAGTTCCGTTTATCTTTACATACTTCCCAACTGCTGAATTATTTCCATAAGGAGTATTAAATTTATCTTGTGCATTTATAATGCTAAACTGAAAAATTAAAAAAGAAAAAATAATTTTATGAAAGGTTGATTTTTTCATTATTGACTTTTGTTATTTGTGTTATGGTATTATTTTTAATTAATTATATTAATAACCTGCAAAACTAGTAGGAAATAAATTAACTCCCTAATTCATTTAGGTTAAATTAACTTTACTATCTTGATTTTTATCTTTCTACTAAAATAGAATTTTAAAATAGACTAAAAAAACAATTCTTTTTTTGTGAAAAATCTCAAAAAAAATTACTTTTTTTTTAAATAATAATGGCGTCAGTATTACTGACGCCTTTATTATTTAACTTATAATTTGC
>JBELFC010000027.1:0-30908 GCA_042093175.1 Tenacibaculum sp.
ATTAATCGTAATATTGCAATATAATAATTAAAAGAATGGGACTTACTAAATCTGAAATATTTACAGAAGAGCAAAACGATATTGCAAAAATCGCTAAAGTTTTAGGGCACCCAGCTCGAATAGCAATAATTCAGCACATTTTAAAAATAAAATCATGTATTTGTGGAGATTTAGTTAATGAAATTGGATTGGCTCAACCCACTATATCCCAACATTTAAAGGAACTCAAAAACATTGGAATCATTAGAGGAAATATTGAAGGTACCAGTGTTTGTTATTGTATTGACCAAAAAAACTGGCCTATTATACAAGAAAAATTATTGAGTCTTTTTTTACAAAAAAATGAAAACAATAATTGCTGTAACTAAAAAAGAATAATTTACCCAATCAGAATATCACAATATCAGATGAATCCAATCTTACTTAAAACAATTGAAAACCTTGATGTTTCATCAATACCAAAAAAAAGAAAATCAATTCTTGATACTATAACTACCTCTATTCAAAATAGACTTATTAATAATTTACCTGTTAATATTAATTTTATATGTACACATAACTCCAGAAGAAGTCATTTATCACAAATATGGATGCAAACATTTGCTCATTATTTCAAAAAAACATTAATAACATGTTACTCTGGAGGAACAGAAGCTACACGTATCGCTCCTCAAGTAATTACTACATTAAAAAACCAGGGCTTTGCTATTAATAAGTTGTCAAATGAAAAAAATTCAATTTATACCATTAAGTATGATAAAAACAGTATGCCTATAATTGGTTTTTCTAAAGAATATTTTCACAACTTTAATCCTTCTACTGATTTTATAGCCATTTTAACCTGTTCCCAAGCCGATGAAGGCTGTCCTTTTGTGTCTGGTTCTGATCAACGAATAACTTTAACTTATGAGGACCCAAAAATGTATGACAATACAGAATTAGAAAAACAAAAATATATAGAACGTAGCACACAAATAGCTACTGAATTATTTTATATAATTAACTCTTTAATATAATTTTATGAAACTATCAGAAATAAAAAAACACCTGCAAAATTTAGAAACTATTGCTTTTGAATTACCAGATGGAAGCCTTGTTCCTTCTCACTTTCATGTTACTGAAGTAGGTAAAGTAAGTAAACACTTTATTGATTGCGGAGGAACTGTTAGAAAAGAAGAAGTTGTTAATTTTCAACTTTGGAACAAGGATGATTATGACCATCGTTTGCATCCAGAGAAATTGGTTCACATCATTGAATTATCAGAAAAAACTTTAGGTATTGAAGATTTAGAAATTGAAGTAGAATATCAAGGTAACACTATTGGTAAATATGCTTTAGATTTTAATAACAAAAACTTTTTATTAGTTAATAAAGCAACTGCATGTTTAGCTGAAGATCAATGTGGTATTACTCCAAACAAAAAAACTAAGATTAGTTTATCAAACTTAAACAAACAAACTTCTTCTTGTGATCCAACTAGTGGTTGTTGTTAACTATAAAAACGCCGTTATTTTAAAATAAAGTAACGGCGTTTAATTTTATCTACAATCTATTTCTACTCAACAGGAATACACAAATCTACAATCCATTTCCCTTTTGGATGCTCTTGTCCATTGTTATAATATATTTCATAAGGATCTCTTTCTGATTTTTTGTAACCTTGCTCACTCATCCACACAAAACTACTCTCCCAAGCTTGTTGAAACTCTTTTGACGTTATTTCAAAACGAGAAACAATACACTTTGTAGCAGGTAATGTTTTCAAATTTACTTGACCATCTGAAGTAACTTTTTGACTTAACACCACACAAGCACTCATTCTAATCTTATTTGAATCAGTTATTTTTGGACTGTCATGATAAATAGTTAACATTTTAAGATTTGTTTGGTTCATTACTCCTCTTGGAGTTGCCCATTTAATAAGTTCATTATAAGCGTTACCAATTAAATCCATTTTTCCTTGATAACCTACATAAGCCAACTCCATATCAGGTACTGTTTTCACATCTGTTTTTATTGCATTCATTTTAATCCAGTTTAAAGCATTATTAATATTGTAAATATATTGCTCAAACCTTACCTCTATTTGACCATCTTTGCTTTTAGTTTTACAAATCTTGCTAAATTTACTTGGACTTTGTTTCTTAAATTCTTCTGGGGAAACTCCATAAAATTTTTTAAAACCTCTAGAAAAGGAGGATAAACTTGTAAATCCTACTATTTCAGACACCTCAGTTATTGTTTTTTCTTTTTGATGCAATAAAAAATGAGCCGCTTTTTCTATTCTTTTTCTAAAAACAAACTCATTAAGTGTTTCTTTAGTTACAATTTTAAAAAGTCTATGAAAGTGATATGGAGAAAAATAAGCAGCTTTTGCTACTTCTTCTAAATTAAGTTTTCTATCTAAATTTTCTTCTACAAAATCAATTGCTCTACCTACTCTTATGATAGTTTTATTAGAAATAATATTGGGTGAACTCATGAATATTTTTTTTGAAGTTGATAAAATAAAAAACCACTAACAAAGTACAAAACTACATCTATAATATCAGATGTATACCTTATGTTAGTTTGTGGTAATAGATACTCAAAAATCACAGTATAAAATAACGACATGTATAAAATAATCCAAAAAGGAATTTTATATTCGGCGTCTCCTCTACTCCATCTTAAAATATACAAACATATAGACAAAACTATTGGAACAATTAAAAAATCATTTACATAAAAACGAATAATACTTGGAAGGTTTACAGAATACAATGAAGCTAGATAAACAAAACTTCCTGTTATAATTGAAAAATAGAAATAGTATAATAGCCATTTTCTCATCCGGCAGCAACCATTGCTATAAACCATGCTAAAAAAGCTCCAATTGCACTTACAATCAAAAAGACTGAGTGTAATACCCAACCTGCAACTCTGTACAAAACAAAAGGATGTTTTATTAGTCTTTTTGCTAAATTAGGATTCTCTAATTCTTTTTTAACCTCTTCAATCTGCTCTTGCTTAAACTTAGCTACTTTTAATTCTTGTCTTTTTCTATGAGATATTAAATTTCCGCAACTTTTACAATAATCGGAATTTTCAGTAAAAACACCGCACTTGGAACATTTAATATTTGTGCTCATTTTAGACATTTTCTTTTTCGAATGAATATTTATTTTTCTTTTTATAAGGTCTAATAATCAGCCTAGTTTCTCTATCAAAACGAATATAATTATACACCCAATTCATAAAAACAATTACTTTGTTTCTAAATCCTATTAATGAAAAAAGATGAACAAACATCCATACAAACCAAGCAAACACTCCTTGAAATTTCAGCTTTGGTAAATCTACTACTGCTTTATTCCTACCAATAGTAGCCATAGAACCTTTATCATTATATATAAAAGGCTTTAGTTTTTTCCCCTTTAGTTCGAGAATAATATTTTTCGCCAATAATTTACCCTGTTGAATTGCAGGTTGAGCCATCATAGGATGTCCATAACTATAACCTTCAGTTTCCATACAAGCAACATCACCTACAGCATATACATTTTCATAGCCAAGTATCTTACTATACTTACTAACTTTAAATCTATTTGCTCTTTCAACTAAACAAGTCCCTTCCAAACCTTCAATTACATCTCCTTTAACCCCAGCTGCCCATATTACTGTTTCCGCATCAAAATGATCTTCTCCATCAGTTTTAACAGTTACTCCATTATAATCTAAAACTCGTAAGTTTTTCCAAACGTCAACCCCTAATTTGATTAAGAAATCTTCTGCTTTTTCAGAAGCTTTCTTACTCATTCCTTTTAACAATTCTCCAGAACTTTGAATGAGATTTATTTTCATTTGCCTTATATCTAAATCGGGATAATCTTTAGGTAAAATACCTTTTTTCATTTCCGCCAAAGCTCCCGCTAACTCAACACCTGTTGGGCCTCCACCCACAATAACAAAATTCATAAGAGCCAAACGCTTCTCTAAATTTTTTTCTAGTAAAGCTTCTTCAAAATTTTCTAGTACTAAACTACGGATATTTAGCGCCTGAGGTACAGACTTCATCTCCATAGCAAATTTTTTAATATTAGTATTTCCAAAAAAATTAGTTGTTGATCCAGTAGCTATAACCAATTTGTCATATTCTAAATTCCCTATAGATGTTTCTATTATATTTTTTTCAGCATTTACATTAGTAACTTCTGCTAAACGAAAATAAAAATTATCAACATCATTGAATCTTTTTCTAAGTGGAAAAGCAATACTATCTGGTTCTAAACCACCTGTAGCTACTTGATATAATAAAGGTTGAAATGTATGGTAATTATGTTTATCAATTAAAACTACTTGAAGCTCTTGATCTTCTAGTCCTCTTGCAACTGCTAATCCAGCAAAACCTCCACCTACTATTACTACACGTGGAAAACTGGTTTGAGGTATGTTCATATATCGTTAGTAATTAAATATATTATTGTAAGAACAAATTTAGCTAAAAATTCTTCTTTATATTCAGTTTTTTTATAGCTTTATAAAATGAAAAATTTTGTATTACGTTTTTTCAGAAAAAATAAAAAACACATAATAGTTAGCTGTAAAACTGATGAAGTTATAATCAATGATCAGAAATTTACTTTCCCTACCAAATACAACTCTTTAGTAGCTATTTTTGGAGAGCCCAACAGAAATTTAAACAAAAGTAAAAATTATGTTTTTTGGGATTCATTAGGCATTTTTTGTAGATATACTAATACCGAAGAAATTTTTTCTATTAACTTTTTTCAAAACAAAAAAGATAGAAGCGAATACAATACTAAAAAACAATTTAGTGGAGAATTATTTTTAAATGATGAAAATATTACCAATAATGAGTTTGATAAAATTTCATTAGGAGATATTTCAATTCTAAGGCTGGGTAGTGAAAACGAAATCCGTTATGGTTTTAGTATTGGAGTAAACAAAAGCTATAAACTTTTATAGAATCATTTTAATACAATTAATATAAACGAATCACATTTTATTTTTAAGTTTAGCAAATTCTTTTTCTAAAAAAAGGAGTTTATCTTCTAGAGGATCACCGAGTTCTGGCAAACGTTTAAAAAACACATATCGAATACGCCACAACTCTTTTACATCTGCTAAATTAAAAGTTTTGTCATCTATATTTTTATGATCTGCCCTCAAAACAACTTCTTTTTTAGCCACATAAAAACGCCTTAATATCAACTCATTTTTCACTAATACCAAAACTAAATCTCCATTATTTAATTTAGGTATAATAGTCGAAGGAACATATTCTCCTACAACAATATCTTTAGGGTATAAACCTTTGTCATGCATTGACATTTCAAGATTACTAACCGTAAAAGCTCTAAAGTTTTTTGATAAATTTAATGGCAATTGCATCATTGGCAAATCGTTAATGAAATTTTTCTTATCAAAATATTTTACATACTCAACACTATTTACATCAGTTATTAACGGTACACTTGCCAACTCTTCTTTTTCAACTTTTTCAGCCTGAAGTGTTAAATCATCTTTAAATTGCAATAATTTATTTACAGTTAATTCAGCCGTTAGCAAATCACCTATAGGAATGCTAAAAAAATTAGCAATCTTAATTAAAGTATCTATCTTAGGTTCACTCCTACCTTCCTCGTAAGCCCCTAAAGTAGCCCTCTTTAGGTCAAACAACTCGGCAAAAGCCTGCTGACTTAACCCTTTAACTCCTCTTATTTTTTTTATATTTTTTCCAAAAAAAGACATTATTTGCTAATTTTATTTGCAATATTAAAAATATTGTGTACTTTTACACTAACAATATTAGCTAATACTTTTGATTCTTGCTAAAATTTTTAGTCAAATTTCAAAAAAAATTAAATTTACAACCTCAAAACTAAAAAAAATGGTATTAATAACTATCTATGTTACAAGTCTTATTTTAGGATCTTTTTTGTAATATTACACGTTTAAAGAAAACAATTAAATTAACTAACTCAATTGCTTATGATCAATCATTTCACTAAGACTAAAAACTTTTTACAAGAACTTAATTTTAACATCACAAAAGAAAACGAAGCTGATGGGGTTTTTGTCATTGAAAAGGAAAGTTTTGGTATAAAAAACTTAATTGTAGGTGTAGCATATCCTATAGTTATTATGGAACAATTTCTTTTTAAAGTAAATCAACCAAATGAAGAAATTTTCAAAAACCTTTTAAAGAAAAATAGAGATATAATTCACGGAGCTTTTGTTCTAGACGACAGTGGTGAACGCGTTATTTTTAGAGATACTTTACAATTAGAAAATTTAGATTTAAACGAATTAGAAGGAAGTTTAAACTCACTTAGTTTATTATTGAGTGAATACTCAGAACAAATTATAACATATTCAAAATATTAAAAAAAAATTATCATGAACATATTTAGAAGATTATTTAAAATAGGAAAAGCTGAAGCAAATTCTGCCATCGATAAAATGGAAGATCCAATTAAGATGACCGAACAAGGTATCAGAGATATGAAGCAAGATTTAGACAAAAGTCTTGAAGCTTTAGCACAAGTAAAAGCAATGGCAATTAGAGCCAACAATGAAAAAGAAGAGTATACTTCTAAAGCAGAAGATTACCAAAATAAAGCAATGCTTATTTTGAAAAAAGCTCAAAATGGTGATTTAGATGTTTCAGAAGCAGATCGTTTAGCTAAAGAGGCTTTAATTAAAAAGGAAGAAGCTACAAAACACATAGCTAGAACTTCTGAAGAGGCTGATAAATTTAACAAATCTGTTACTCAACTTGAAAAAAATGTTTCTGAAGTAAAATCAAACATTAGTAAATGGGAAAATGAATTAAAAACATTAAAAGCTAGAGTTAAAGTTAGTAATGCTACTAAAAACTTAAACAAACAAATGGCTGAAATTGATAGTTCTAGTACTGTAACAATGTTAGAACGAATGAAAGAAAAAGTGCAACAAGAAGAAGCTTTAGCTGAAGCTTATGGAGATATTGCAAACGAATCAAAAAGTATAGATGATGAACTTGATGCTATTACTGACACTACAGAAGATAGCGCTTTAAGTGATTTAGAAAAATTAAAAGAAAAATTAGGTATTAATAACGATAAAGAAGCATAATATTGAATTCACTAACCGACATAATATTCTCTAATGTAAACATTACATTAACCATATTAGTTATTATACTAGTTATTTATTGGCTTGTAACTATGGTTTCTGGTATTGATTTTGACCTTGATGTGGACATTGATGTCGACGTAGATGTAGATGTTGATGTGGATGCAGGTATTGAAGGAGGAAATGTTGACTTTCATGATATTGCAAATACAGAAGTAAATAAAGAAGATGTAGTAGGTAAGAGACGAAAGCCATTAAAATGGTGGCAAGTAATCCTTATTTACTTCAACTTTGTTGGACTTCCATTTATGTTTACTTTTACCTCTTGGATATTCATTTGGTGGATTTGCACCACAGTTAGTACCACAATAACAAATAGTTTTAATACCACTTTTGGTTTCGTATTAATGCTTGCGGGATTCTTTCCTTCATTATTTATTACTAAAGTTTTCACATCTCCCTTTAAAAGTTTTTTCAAAAACTTAAATCAAGATGGTGATAAACCAATTGACATTACTGGTAGAACTGGTGTTTCATTATCAAAAATAACTAACAAAAAATTAGGCTCTGCTGAAATAAAAGCAGAAGGAGTTACTCTTTCTATTAATATTAAGTCCTTAAATGGAGAGTTAATCGAATTTAGAGATCAAATATTAATCATAAAACAAAGCGCAGACAAAACATTTTATTACGCACAAAAATATATCAACTAAAAAAACTAATTAATTACTATGCTAGAAAATTTAATACAAATAGGATCTATTGCAATCGGGTTAATCTTATTCTTGGTAATTGCATACTTTGCAATCGTTGCAATGTTTTACAAAAAAGTACCCCAAGGACAAGCTTTGGTTCGTACAGGTTTTAAGGGAACCAAAGTTGCTACAGACAGAGGAATGTATGTAGTTCCTGTATTTCACCGTGTAGAAATCATGGATATTTCTGTTAAGAAAATTCAAATAGAACGTTTAGGTAACGATGGACTTGTTTGTAAAGATAACATGCGAGCTGATATTAAAGTAGCCTTTTTTGTTCGTGTTAATAATGAAGTAGAGTTTATAAAAAAAGTAGCACAAACAATTGGATGTGAAAGAGCATCACATCACACAACATTAGAAGAATTATTTGAAGCTAAGTTTTCTGAAGCATTAAAAACTGTTGGAAAGAAGTTTCAATTTACAGAATTATATGAAGCTCGTCGTGAATTTAGAGACGAAATTGTTGATATTATTGGTACTGATTTAAATGGTTACACTTTAGAAGATTGTGCTATTGATTATTTAGAACAAACACCTGTTTCTTTCTTAAAAGCTGATAATATTTTAGATGCTCAGGGGATTAAAAAAATCACTGAATTAACAGCAGCACAAAACATTAAGTCTAACTTAATTATGCGTGATGAAGAAAAAGTAATTCGTAAACAAGATGTTGAAGCTCGTGAAGCAATTTTAGAGTTAGATAAGCAATTAGCTGAAAAAGAAGAACAACAAAAACGTGAAATTGCTAACATAAAAGCACGTGAACAAGCTGAGACTTTAAAAGTTTCTGAAGAAGAACGTTTAAAATCAGAAACAGCAAGAATTGCAACCGAAGAAAAAGTACAAGTTGCTGAAGAGAATATGCAACGTCAAATTATTGTTGCAGCAAAAAACAAACAACGAACCGATGTTGTAGAAACTGAACGTGTAGAAAAAGACAGAATGCTAGAAGCTACTGAGCGTGAACGTATTGTTACTCTTGCTCAAATTGAAAAAGAAAAAGTAGTTGAAGTAGAAAAGAAAAATATCCAAGATGTTATTCGTGATCGTGTAACTTTAGAAAAAGGCGTAGTTGAAGAACAAGAAAACATGAAAGATATTGAAGCTTTTAAAACTGCTGATCGTAACAAACAAGTAAAAATTACAGTTGCTGAAGCAGATGCCGAAGAAGCTTTAATTAAAACAATAAAAGCTGCTGAAGCACAAAAAGAAGCTGCTAAGCAAAAAGCAGAAGAAATTAATATTGAAGCGCAAGCACAAAAAGAAGCTAGTGAAAAAGAAGCGGAAGCTAGAAAAACATTAGCAGAAGCTAAAGCAAAAGAAGAAGCTACTATAGGAATGTCTGAAGCACAAGTAATGCATGCAAAAGCTGATGCTAACGAACGTCAAGGACTTGTTGATGCAACTATTATTGAGAAAAAAGCGAAAGCGGAAGCTGCTGGAACATTAGCAAAAGCAGAAGCCTTAAAAGAAGAAGGAGTTGCTGAAGCAGAAGTTATCAAAGAAAAAGCATTAGCTGAAGCTACAGGAATTGAAGAAAAAGCGGAGGCAATGAAAAAACTTGATGGTGTTGGTAAAGAACATGAAGAGTTTAAATTACGCTTAGAAAAAGAATTAAAAGTTGATTTAGCTCATATTAATGTTCAGAAAGATATTGCCGATGCACAAGCTCAAGTTATTGGAGACGCTTTAAAAGCTGCCAATATTGATATTGTAGGTGGAGAAACAATGTTCTTCGATCAAATAATTGGTCAAATTACTAAAGCTAAAGGAGTAGATAGACTTGTTCAGCATAGTACCAATATTCAAGATGTAAAAGATGCTATTCTAGGTAGCGATGATGTTAAAGGGAATTTACTAGAAAAAGTAAAAGATTTCGCCAACCAGTATGGAATTTCAACTGAGGATATCAAAAATTTAACGATTGCCAACCTTTTAATGGATTTAAAAGGAAAAGCAACAAATTCAGATGAAGAAAACTTATTTGGTAACCTATTTAATCTTGCTAAAGGTTTAGGGCTATCAGATAACAAGTTGTCATAACACATAAACTATGAGGTTAGTGTAACACTAACCTCATAATTATTTCTCACAATACTTTACAAGAATAAAAGCTATAATTCCGAAAAAGAACTTCTTTCTTTACCTTATAAAAAACATATGGAAAACCAAAATACTACCCAACAATTAGACGGCGGAACTTATGAAATTATTCAAGGTAGATTGCAAAAACAAAAGCAAGATTTACAAGAACGATTACATAAATTAAATGATGCTCGAAAACATGTTTTTGGCACCATTGAAACCAAATTAATTGCTAATGATAGAATAAATACTGATAACAATTGTATTGCCAGAGATATTGTTTCTCTAGGTAACACTTCAATATTTGGATACAACGTACACTTTGGATTACGAACCGATATAAAACTTTCAGATGTATTTAGTATTTATGAATTTAAAGACAATCACTTTCATCTTCAATCATTAAACTTATTAAATGATGCTATTTTTACTGATGATTTCACCAATTTATATAAGTACTACAGAAATACTATTTTTTCAAAATTTGCTATTATTGGAAACTACCTATATATGGTTTTCCAATTAAGTGAAAACAAGAATGATATAAAAGCTTTTAAATGGCTTATTAACGAAAACTCTCTTCAATATATTGATAATAGAAGTGAACATGAATACAAGTTCCCTACTCAACATGAGTTTAAATGGCAAGAAGCATCTAGAGACATGCATCGCTATGGTACGTATCCACATATTTCTATTTTAGATAAAATTTTTGTTGAAACAATTGGTGGTGACTTAACTATTAAAATTGAAGATAATACTGACGATGGTAAAGGTGTACTATCTGAACCAGTTGAACATATTGATCAAACTTTAGACGACGGTCAGTTTCGTTATGGAAACCTAGGGAACTTAATTACTCTTGAAGTAAAACCATTCCAAGAAGATCCTAGATATTTTGTTTACAATCATAAATTACAAGAGGTAAAAAAAATTGACAGCATAAAAGACACAGCTGTTCAATTACCTGATGATCATGGTATTATTTTCCCTAATGGATACTACCTTCAAACAGGAGGGTATAAATTATTTGAAAACGATACGAAAGATGTTAAATTTCAAGAAAAGATAATTTCTCCTAACGGGGAAGACTTCTTGTATGTATTCTACGCAACCATTCGCGGTCTGTACATACTAATGTCTTATAATATTATTGAGCAAGAGGTTAAAACCCCAATAATATGTAATGGGTTTACCGTTTTAGAAAATGGAGAACTTTGTTATTTCCGAACAGAAAACGAGCAAACCAAACACCATGTTGTACAAATTTGGCAAACACCATATTTAAAAGGCGATTTTATGCCTTCACAACATCAAGATAGCCTGTTATACAAAATAGGTAATAAAGATATTGTTAGCGCAATGGCTGAGTGTCATGAGTTAATTAATTTACTAAACAAAGAAGACAACTATACTGGATTATATGATGACATTGTACGAGTATCAAAAAATATTAATGATGCCTACTATTGGATTCCTGAAAAAGAAACGCATCAATTAAACATACCTATTTCTCAAATTAATGAAGCTGCAAATGCCGCTATTGATGAATTTGAAAAAGTAGTACAATTAAAAAAACAAGCAGAAGCAGAAACCAAAATTATCAATCAAAAGTCCGACGAGCTTTTTAGTAAAATAAAAAGTACTTCCTTTAAGTCTATTGATGATTTTGTAATACTCTTAAGCAAATTAAGAACTTTAAGAGGTGAAGTTATTAGTCTTCATGATATTCGCTATATAAATGCTGAATTATTAACTGATTTAGAAACTCAGGTTTCTGAGCAAAACAACTTAATTTCTAAACGATGTGTTCAGTTTTTACTGAATGATAAAGCATTAGCTCCATATCATAAAAGAGTTAATGAAAAACAAGAAACACTTCCTACAATCAACAAAGTAATTGATGCAAAAACACTTGAAAAAGAAGTGAATCAAATTACTGCTGATTTAGAAATGTTAATAGAAATTGTGACTAATTTAGAAATTGAAGACACTTCACAATCAACAAAAATAATAGATAATATATCTTTAATTTTTGCCAGTTTAAATCAATTAAAATCTGGTATAAAAAACACGATAAAAAGTTTAGGAAGTAAAGAGGCTAAAGCTGATTTCACAGCTCAATTAAAGTTAATAGATCAAAGTATCATTAACTATATTGATATGGCTAGTACTCCTGAAAAATGTGATGAATTTCTTACCAAAACTGCTATTCAACTAGAAGAGTTAGAAGGTAAATTTGCCGACTTTGAAGAGTTCATCACCCAAATAATTGAGAAAAGAGAAGAAATTCACAATGCTTTTGATAGTAGAAAAAATAGTTTAATTGAAAAACGAAATAAAAAAACTGTTGCATTACAAACTGCTTCTGAACGCATTTTAAAAGGAGTTAATAAAAAAGCCCTTTCGTTTACCACAATTGAAGATATAAACGGTTATTTTGCCGCTGACTTAATGATTAATAAAGTTAGAGACATTATTAATCAACTTAAAGAACTTGATGATATAGGTAAAGCAGAAACTATAGAAACACAGCTAAAAGTTGCCAAAGAAGATTCTTTACGTAAACTGAAAGACAAACAAGAACTTTATGAAGATGGTGAAAATGTAATTAGACTAGGGAAACATAAATTTGGTGTTAACAAACAATCGTTAGATCTTACTATAGTTTATAAAAATGAAGGTCTTTTCTATCATTTAACTGGAACTAATTTTTATGAAGAAATTACGAATGAAACTCTTTTATCTTCAAAAAAATATTGGAATCAGGAGTTAATATCTGAAAACAATACTGTGTATCGTTCTTCGTATTTAGCTTATAAGTTATTTAAAAAAATCACAGAAAAAGAACTTATTAATTTATCAGAAAAAGATTTACTTACTCTTGTACAAAAAGAGAGTAGTAATCTATACTCTGAAGGATACTTAAAAGGTGTACATGATATCGATGCTACAAAAATACTGTATACATTAATTCACAAGAAACATGAATTAGGCTTACTCACCTATTCTTCTAATACAAGAGCTTTTGCTCAATATTTTTGGCATCACTTAACCGAAGAAAAACAAAATAACTACAATACAACCATAAAAGCATCTGGTGAGGTATTGAGTATTTTTCCTAATAGCACCTCATACGATTTTATAATTAGTGAATTAGAAAACGCTATTCAAATATTCAATAAAGAAACACAATTATCAAACATCACTAATTGTAGAGAAGTAGCAGAATATATTTTTAAAGAACTCCAACAAAATAATACATTTCAAATTAGTGCGGATGCTATAGATATTAAAAATCTATTTATTAAAACTTTAGACAAACAAGATGCTTTGCATAAGTTTAAATCTGGAATACAAAAACTTGAAAAATATACTGCTAAAATACAATTAGCTACTCAATGGGTAACCTCTTTTATTAGTACAAAAAAAACTGAACTTAAAAACTATACTCATGAAGTAGTATGTTTACTCCTTTTTGAAAATCTTTCTAAATCGACTATAGTAAGTGTTCACCCTACCACCTCTTTAACAGGTTTGAAGGGGAATCATCAAACTATAAATGACGGGAGTTTTAATTTCAACTACCATCAATTCATAACAGAGTTACAACAATTTGTAGAAATTGAAGTTCCTAATTTTGAAAAATACAGAGAAGCAAAACACCAAGTTACCGAAAACTTAAAAGAAGAATTAAAACTAGAAGAGTTTAAACCTAGAGTACTTTCTTCTTTTGTTAGAAATAAATTAATTGATCAAGTATATTTTCCATTAATTGGAGATAATTTAGCAAAACAGCTAGGAACAGTAGGCAATAATAAACGTACTGACAGGATGGGAATGTTACTATTAATTTCTCCTCCTGGATATGGTAAAACTACCTTAATGGAATATTTATCAAATCGTTTAGGGTTGGTATTTATGAAAATAAATGGACCAGCAATTGGTCATGAAGTTACTTCTGTTGATCCTATGTCTGCAAATAATTCAGCCTCTAGAGAAGAACTTAAAAAATTAAATCTTGCATTTGAGATGGGAGACAATGTTATGTTATATCTCGACGATATTCAACATTGTAATCCTGAGTTTTTACAAAAATTCATTTCACTGTCTGATGGTACTCGTAAAATTGAAGGGGTTTATAATGGAAAACCTAAAACCTATGATTTACGTGGCAAAAAGTTTTGTGTAATAATGGCTGGTAACCCATACACGGAAAGTGGTGATAAGTTTCAAATTCCAGATATGCTTGCCAATAGAGCTGATATTTATAACTTAGGAGATATAATCGGAGATACTGAACATTTATTCAAGTTGAGTTTAATAGAAAACTCAATGACTTCAAACCCTGTACTACATCAACTTAGTAGTAAATATTTTGAAGACGTATATACGCTTATTGATAAAGTTGAAAATAATACTCAAGAAATCAACTTAAAAGGAAATCATACAAAACAAGAAGTACAAGACTATACTGCTGTTTTAGAAAAAGTGATTACAGTTCGTGATACTATTTTAAAAGTAAATCAAACCTATATACAATCGGCTGCAATGGAAGATGCATATAGAACTGAACCTTCATTCAAATTACAAGGATCATATCGTGATATGAATAAATTAGTTGCAAAAATTGTACCTATAATGAATGATGATGAATTGCAACGTTTACTTTTATCACATTATGAAAGTGAATCTCAAACGTTAACCTCATCGGCTGAAGCTAATTTATTAAAATACCGAGAATTAATAAATAGTTTATCAGATGAAGAGTTAACTAGATGGAATGACATCAAACAAATATTTATTAAAAACAATAAATTAAAAGGTTTTGGAGATAAAAATGAAATGGCTCAAATTTTAAGTCAAATGATGGCTTTTTCTGATAATTTAGAAGGAATTAAAGCTGTTTTGAAAAAAGGCTTAAATAAATAACACTATGTTTACATAAAAAACTAACTAAAACTAACACTATGGGATTTTTTGATCTATTCAAAAGCAACAAAGAAAAAGAAGAAAAACATTACGACCCTACAAATATTAAAATAACGGATTTAGAAAAAGGATACTTACTTGATTACGACTTAGAAACCTGGACTGTTACTAAAATGTCTGAATATGATTGGGGGAATAATTTTTTCACTAGAGAATTTACTATAGAATCAAAAGGAAAAAAAAGATTTCTTCATATTGAGGATGATGACGAACTTATTATCACTCTTTCAGAAGAATTAAAATATAGAAAACTTGGTACAACCGTTACAACTTATATAGAAAATAACGGAAAACCACCCAAAGAAATTTCTTACCAAGACACTACCTATTATTTAGATGAAGAATCTTCAGGATACTATAGAAATGTAGAAGCTGAAAACTGGGAAGAACTTATTTCTTTTGACTATTTAAATGAAGATGAAAATAAATGTTTAACTATAGAGCAATGGGATGAAAATGATTTTGAAGCCAGCGTTGGAAAAACACTTAAAACATTTGAAATTAGTAATATTTTACCATCATATAACGAATAATTATGCGCCTTACTAAGTACTTTTTTCTATTAACTATATGCTTTTTAATAAATGCATGTGGGGCAAGTAGAAAACCAAAATTTGTAAAATCACCTGTCGACAATATAATCACTAAATATATTGATAAAAATAATTACAATGTCATATTAGCAGACATGGATTATAAAGAAGATACTGATAAGTATTTTCATAAATATCGAATTCTAATTGAAGAATCTAAACCTTTTTTAACAAAAGAAGAATTAAATGATACAATTAACAAACCTACAGATGTAAAAATTGTAAACACTGATTGGAAAGAGGTTTCTCCTATAACTTTTGACGAGTATAAAAATGATTTAGGAATGACCATATTGAGTAAGAAAAATGGTAAACTCGACAAAAACTCAGCTCCAGCCGGTGTAAATAGTTATGTAGGAAACTCAAGATATGGTGAATGGAGAACTCATAGTAATGGTAGTTCTTTTTGGGCTTTCTATGGTCGTTACCGTTTATTCTCTGATTTATTTTATGGTTCTAGATATGGTTATGGATATGGCTACCCTAGAAATGATTGGAATGACTATAATAGAAACTATAGAAATAAAAAATCATACTATGGTAGTTCAAATAAATACGGAACAAAATATGGAAGTAACACCAATACTTCATGGAGTAAAAAACCACAAACATTTAAAAGTAGAGTAAATTCAAAGGTTAGTAAAAGTGCTTCTAGTTTAAAATCTAGAGGATATACTTCTAGTAAAAGCTATAGTAAAACAAAAAGAAGTAGTTCAAGATACAGTAGATCATCCTCTCGTTCTAGAAGTGGCGGATTTGGTAAATAACAACGATTAAAAAAACTAAACAAAATAGATGGAAAATCTAACCGAATATATAGACATTAATAGCTTATTACATTCTCTTGGGTATGTAGCAACTGCTTTTATAATTTTTTACTTAGGGAAAATAATTTATAAATTATTAAACCCTAAAATCAATATAACAGACGAACTTATAGAAAAAGATAATTTTGCTTTTATCCTTTCATATGTTGGTTATTTTATCGGGCTTATTACTATCCTTGGAGGAGCAATTGTAGGAGAAAGTGCTGGTTTTTATACTGATCTGATTCATATTGGAGTTTATGGAATAGCAGGGATTGTTTTATTACATATATCAATTTTAATTAGCAACAAGTTAATCCTTCCAAAATTCGATATTAAAAAAGAAATTATAGAAGATAAAAATGAAGGTACTGGAATTATAGAGGCCTGTATATATATTGCCAATGCATTGTTACTTCATGGAGCTCTTATTGGTGAATCTACTAGTTTACAAGAAGGAATCTTAACATTTATTAGCTATTGGGCAATAGGAAACTTTATGCTCATTATAGCAACAAAAATATTTACTTTATGGATTAGTTTTGATGTACACAAGCACATTGAAAAGGATAATGTAGCGGTAGGTGTTAGTTTTGGAGGAGCCATACTTGCTATTGGAATTATAATAATGAATGCATTAATTGATCCTTTTATTGATTGGACAACAACCCTTATCGATGTTAGCTTACAAACTATTTTAGGAATTATTTTATTACCTATCATGCGTTTCTTAACAGATAAAATATTATTACCTGGAAGAAAACTAACTGATGAAATCATT
The DNA here is from genome assembly GCA_042093175.1 of Tenacibaculum sp. Lineage (GTDB taxonomy): Bacteria > Bacteroidota > Bacteroidia > Flavobacteriales > Flavobacteriaceae > Polaribacter. The sequence continues at coordinate 17,136 of JBELFC010000027.1, forward strand.
AATCAAGAAAAACCAAATATTGGTGCAGGATTAATAGAAGCATTTGCTTATGTTGGTTCAGCTATATTAATTACATGGAGTATCTAAAAAACAATTCATTTATTCTAAAATCGGCTATTTTTGCCACAGGTTTTGCGGGAATTGTAGCTGAATACGTACTATCTACACTAGCAACATATTTTATTGGAAATTCAGTTTTTCAATGGACTATGATTGTTTCCTTAATGCTATTTTGCATGGGATTAGGGAGTAGGTTTAGTAAAAAATTTACTAAGAACTTAATTAGAAACTTCTTATTACTAGAGTTAGCTTTATCCCTAATTGTGGCTTTTTCATCAGTATTAGTGTATACATTAGCAGCAGTATCTTCATACTATGACGTAGTTATCTATTTTTTAAGTATGCTTGTTGGACTACTAATTGGTTTAGAAATTCCTTTAGTTGTTAGAATTAATAAAGAATATGAAGATTTAAAAACTAATATTTCATCAATTCTAGAAAAAGATTATTACGGAAGTTTATTAGGCGGAGTATTCTTTGCTTTTATAGGATTACCAATATTAGGACTTACCTATACTCCATTTATTTTAGGGTTCATTAACTTTTTTGTAGCCTGTTTAGTCTTTTATCGTTTTAAAGGTAAAATGATAAAAACTCAATTAAAATCAATGCTAGCTATGATAAGTATTGTTTTAATTACACTTATTATGGGAATGAGTTTTACTGACACAATAATTACCTGGGGAGAACAAAAGAAATATAAAGATAAAATAGTCTATTCTACTCAAAGTAAATATCAAAAAATTGTGCTAACTGAATGGAAAGATGAACATTGGCTATACTTAAATGGAAACTTACAATTTTGCTCAATAGATGAAGAAATGTATCATGAACCTTTGGTACATCCAATTATGCAACTACACCCAAATCCTCAAAAAATACTAATTCTAGGAGGAGGTGATGGATGCGCTGTAAGAGAATTACTAAAATATCCTTCAGTTGATAAAATTGATATGGTAGATCTAGATCCTAACATGACTGAACTTGGAAAAAGCAGTCCAATTCTTATCAACATTAATGAAGGGTCAATGAATAGTGAAAAACTTAAAATTTACAACAAAGATGCTTACGTTCATCTAGAACAAGACAATCAATCTTTCTACGACGTTATTATCATAGATTTACCTGATCCAAGAAGTGTTGAATTGGGTAGACTTTATTCTCATGAATTTTATACATTATGTAAACGTAAATTAAGACCTCATGGATTAATCATCACGCAATCTGGCAGCCCTTATTTTGCAACTAAAGCTTTTCAATGTATTGATTTAACAATGCAATCTGCAGGTTTCACTACAGTTCCAATGCATAATCAAATTATATCTATGGGAGAATGGGGATGGATCATAGGAACAAAAAACAAAGATGTTTCTAAAGAGAAATTTAAACAAAAACTTCGAAACCTACAATTTTCGTCAGTATCAACGAAATGGATTAATAAGGAAGCTATGTTACTAATCACTTCTTTTGGTAAGAAAGATTTTTTTAATATTGGTACAAATAAAGTTGAAGTTAATAAAATTCAAAACCCAGTATTATATCAATATTATTTAAAAGGAAATTGGGATTTATACTAACACAAAATGAAGACTAACTACAAACACATACAAGCCAATATATATAATTTTCAAGAATGGATTTCTGAAACTAATCCTGAGGTTTTAAAAACGAATTTTGAAAATTTATTACAACAAAGTAAATTTACTTTATTAGCTTTTAACGAACATCATTTTGAACAACAAGGATACACCTGTTTTTGGCTACTAGGAGAAAGTCATTTAGCCATTCATACGTTTCCTGAGAGTAACAAAACCTATATAGAACTTAGCAGCTGTAATCAAGAAAAATTGAACGTATTTAAAAACTTGATGCAAGCATGAATTCCAAACAAAAATTAATATTCTTTATACTAGTCGCTGGAATCTATAATATACTAGTATACAGCTTATATCATTTTGAATCTAATTTTGAAAATACTAATATAAATAACCTTGCTGATGCTTATTGGTATTCTATTGTTACTTTAACTACAGTTGGTTATGGTGATTTTTACCCTATAACATTCTGGGGAAGACTCATCGGTATTTTATTTGTATTGGGAAGTCTTGGTGTCTTAGGATACATCGTAACAGAATTAAGCTTAAAAATATCAGAATACTTAAAAAAAAGAGAAATGGGATACTTTGGAACAGACATGAATAACCACTGTATAATTATTGGATGGAATGCTTTTTCTAAACAAGTAGCAGATCAAATTATTAAGGCTGAAGAAGACTTAGCAATAGTTGTGAATAAAGAATCTGACTTAAAAACTATTAAGCAATTATACTCTGATAAAAACTGCTTTGTTTTACTTACTGACCTTAATGATTACAAGGCATTAGATAAAGTAAAACTTAAAGAATCAAGAAGAGTTTATATCAGTTTTGAAAATGACACTGACACATTAGTTTACACAATTAGTCTAAAAAAACGATTTGAAAACATTAATTGTGTAGTTGCTATAGAAAACATAGAATTAAAATCTTCTTTCAACTATTTAGGAGTTCAGTTCATTATTCCAAAAAATGAAATTGTTTCAAAATTTATAGCTAGTTATATTTTTGAACCTAATGTTGCTTTACTTACAGAAGATTTAATTTCTACCTCTAACGACAAAAGTAATTTAGATATTTGCGAAACTAAGCTATCTAATAAACACACTTATATTAATACCACTTATTTAGAAACTTTTATTCATTTAAAAGAAAAATACGGTATTACACTAGTAGCTCTTAGTAGAAAAGGACAACTCATTAAAAACCCTGAAAACCATCTTACAATTCAAGAGAATGATGTTATAATATATATAGCTAATGGGGAAAATAAACAGTTTATAAATTAGCCTATGGACAATCAATTAAATGACATATTAACAAACATTCCTTTATTAAGAAAAAAGGTTGAAAAAATAAGTATTGAAAATAATATAGATAAAGACGAATTATTATTGGAAATGCTAAAATTTCTTAACCTTATTCATATTACAAAGAAAAAGTTAAGCCCGTCCTTATTAATTGATTTAGCATGGCATGAATTTATTTTATTCACTAGGTATTATCAAAAGTTTTGTACAACTCATTATAATAGGTTTATACATCATACTCCTAGTGAAAATGAAGACTATACTATTTATCAAAAAACAATAGAACTATATATTAAACATTATAACAAACCACCAGAATCTATTTGGGGCTCTTATGCTATGACCCAATGGGAATCTAATAATTGTGGGGCTTGTCATAACTAAAAATTAGCGTATGTATTTAGAAGGAATTATTACCATTGACCCTAGTCAATTAACAGAAATTAAAAAAATTAAACCAACAAAAGCTTTTAAAAAATTCTTCCATCACCTAACACTTGGAGTTATTTCAGATAAAGAAGAACGTGAAACTTTTACTGCTGTAGCAATACTACAACAATTAAATGCCACATTTAGAAGTTTAAAAATCAACAATGTCATTAAAATATCACATGATGATATTGATTTCTATCATGATAAAGATGGAAAAGAAAATGATTTAAAACATGCTCTCGATAAATATGAAATAGAGGTAAATGATGCTATGTCTATTCATTTCAAGCAACTAAAACTTGTTTTAGAGCATGAAGATTTCGATTTTAAATACCTTATAGAAGTTGAAATAAATAGAAATCATAAAATAGGAGTTTTCCCTATAGTTATTAAAATTTCAGGGTTATTTAAAGAACTTGAATCAGGAAATCCTAATAAAACTATATCTCAGGCAACCAGTTCTCAATTAAAATTTGACCAGTTTAAAGAAAAGAAGACTTCAAGATTTGATTATTTTTTAAACAAAATAAAACTTGAATTAAAAAAACAAATAGAAACTGATGACATTAAATCTTTCATTAAAAACAAACACGTACTACCTAAACAAAAAATAAACACAAAAGAAGATATTAAATACAATACAAAAAGAGGGGGTATTTATGGTGGATATCATGGCTTTGATGATTATCTTTTTTATAGTTTAATTTGGTCAGATATCATGCATCATAATAACAATATAATTATAACAGATTCTTATTATGAAAATGATTCCGGAGAAGATATTGGATATGCCAAAGAGTTAGAAGTTTCAAATGATGCTTTTAATAGTGAATCTAATAATGACTTAACTGATTCTGTCACTTTTGAAGAAGACCCTTTAAGTATTAATGAACCACCAACAGATGAATCAAGTAACTGGTTTGATTTCGATTCTTGGGGTGGTGATTCAGATTCAAATGGATTTGATTTCAGTAGTAGCCCATGCTCTAACTGTTCATCATGTTCAAGCTGTGCTTCTTGTGGTGGTGATTAATATTAAAACATATTGAAAATTGATTTTAGCATTTGATACCTATTATTTCGAAAACCAAGCAAAAACCGTTTGTATACAATTCGACAATTGGAAAAGCAAGGAAACTACTAAGATTTATGAAGAGACCTTAACCGGTGTTTCTGACTATATTCCTGGAGAATTTTACAAAAGGGAATTACCTTGTATTTTAAGCTTACTTAAAAAAATTAACCTAGATAATTGTAATGCAATAATTATTGATGGATTTGTTTTTTTAGATGACAACAAAAAATTAGGACTAGGGGGACACCTTTATAAATCATTAAAAGATAACATTCCTGTAATTGGTGTAGCCAAAAATGATTTTAAAAATATCAATACTCACAAAACATTGATTGTAAGAGGCAATAGTAAAAAAGCACTACATATTACTGCAATAGGACTGGATGTAAACACTGCTGCCAAAAAAATTAAAGAAATGCACGGAGAGTATCGTTTTCCTGATTTATTAAAAAAAGTAGACTCACTAGGTAGAGAAAACCATACAAACTAAACTTATGTTCTTTTCTGAAATAAAAAGTAATTACAACGAAGATATCTCTATCTTAATAAAACCTAATAATCACCCTTGGAATTATATTTGTGAATGTGGTGATGCTAGTAACTTAACCGTAAAAGAAATACAAAATACGAATGCGATTTTTATTAGTCATACTCATATAGATCACTTTGTAAACTTTGACGCTATCATAAGACATCAAATAGGCACACAAAGAAGAATTGTTATCTGCGGCCCTAAAAATATAGCAAAACAAGTTCAAAATAGAATAAAAAGTTACACTTGGAATTTGATTGAAAAAGATACCATTATTTACGAAATACGTGAAATGATTTCTGACAATGAAATTCATATCTATGAAATAGAACCTCCTGTATGGGAACTTAAAAAAACTTCTATTAAACATAACAACATTCTTTTTGAAGAAAAAAACTTTATAGTAACTGGTATATTGCTTAACCATAAAACACCTTCTCTAAGCTATAAATTTAAAGAAGAAGACACACTTAAAATAAACCTTAAAAACAGTAATTTTAAAGGAGGAAAATGGGTAAATGATTTAAAAAACGCTTTTCTAAAAAAAGAAGAAACCGTTGCTATAAATATTGAAGGTAAAAACTATAAATCTAAAGATTTATTTCATTTACTACACACCCAAGAAGGAGATTCGATAGGAGTTATTATGGATCATGCTGCTAGTTTTGAAAATCATACTAAGATTAAAAAGCATTTTTTTCAATCTAATAAAGTATACATAGAATGTTTTTATAAAAATGAAGACAAAGAATATGCTATCCTTAATTATCATAGTTACTCAGAAAAATCGGGAGAAATAATGAACGTATCTAAAATAAATGAGGCAATTCCTGTTCACTTTTCTAGAAAATATAACGAACAACAAATAGAAGAAATTATTTCAGAATTTAAAACAGTTTTCAAAAACTGAAAAAACCCTTTGAATTATATAAAATTCAAAGGGTTTTAAATAAATAAAAAAACAACTTCTTTTTATTTTTTTTAGAATAACGATAAGTTATTTAATAATAAATCGTTTATCTTCTTTGGTATATTTATTCTCTATTGTTAAAATATAAATACCAGTTTTTAATTTATCAGTTTGAATGCTTCTTCCTGTTAACTTTCCAGTTTCCAGTACCTGCCCCAACATATTAATAACACTATAAGAAGCATTTAGTAAATTCTTACTAGCTCCTGTTAAATAAAGAAGCTCTCCTCTTTTAACCGGATTCGGAGCTACTTCTATTGAAGTAAACACATTTTCATCTTGAGTACCAATAACATCTGTTCGAATGCCAAATTCACTTACATTAACTAATGATGTTCCACAAGAGCCTTCATAAATTTTCACATTAGAGAAAACAGAATTGTTTCCTGATCCGGCATCATTATCATTAATAAAAACTAACCTATCCATGGCTCCTGTATAAGAACTACCAACAGGAATTACATATTTTTTTGTTCCACTTACATAATTATCAAAATTAGTTACTCCATAATTTTGAGTACCATAGACTTTAAAATATCTTGAAGAAGTCAAATTATTGTCATTTTCAAATCCTACAGCATGTATTTCACCTTCTGACGTACTGCTAAACTCAAACTCTATTACAGTGTTTGATGTAACTGTATAATTCATTAAAATATACTTCCAAGTATTATTCGTTAACGTTAATGAACCTCCTGAGCTTCCTATAGAATAATTTCCACTTGAATCTTGATTAGAAAATGGACTTATAGTAAAATCGTTAAAATTCAAAGCTGCACAATCACCTCCTGGGTCTCCTGTTCCATTAGTAATAGATACTGCATCTATAGCAATATCACTTTGCCAACCACTATTTCCAGAACCAGTAACTACATTAAACCTTAACTGTACACTTGCTTCATTAGCATAAGTACTTAAATCAATAGTTGCAGTTTTCCAACTATTTCCTTGATCTCCACTTTTGCTAAACACTGATGTCCAAGTACCTGAATTATCTTTTCTTGCCTCAACTTTTAAAGTAGCAATTGCGCTACCATACATGTGATATTGAAAAGCCAATTTAGGATTTGCTACCGAACCAAAATTTAAACAAGGAGAATTTAAAATAGCTCTCTTATTAGGGTACCCTGTACCATTTCCTGAAGCTTCAACATATAAGTACGTAGTACCATCTGCTGCGTTACTTGGCCCAGTATTACTTGAAGGAGTTCCTCCAGAATCTCTTGTAAAGTTTAAATCATCTCCAGTCGTTGCATCTTTCCATAAGCCTAAATTAGTTTCAAAACTTTCATTGAAAGGGAACGAAGTAACATCACCAGCACAACTTCCTGGATCTGGATTACCTCCATCACATGGATTGGTATACGATACTGTTTGATCAGAGTTAGTATTACTACCACCATTATTATTTTCCACAGCACCTTCTCCTACTCCTCTACCTGCGAAAGCTTTCCAAATTAAACATTTATATTTTCCTCCGTATAAATCTTGATCAGCTTGTAAAATACCATCTCTACCTGATACAAAACCAGGATTACTTGCTGTATTTTTTAAACCTTCTATAACTAGAGCCATTGCAACATTATTACCGCCAGTACCAGTATAAAAATTTGGATCAAAACCTTCTTGATCTATAATCAACCAGGTCATATCCCATAATATTGAAGCAAAACTATAACCAACTCCATGCGGTACTCTTAATCCGCCTATATCAGCATAATCTGTATTATTTACAGATCTATCAGTTGAATACACTGTAGGCCTAATTCCTACTCCATCTAAAGCCTGACCTAAAGCATAGGTCCCAACTCCTTTTCTATCTGTTCCTTTATCACCTGCTTTCATGGTTAACATTAATCCAAACCAATCAGACCAACCTTCACCCATTTGCTCAGATCCTCCTAACACGTTTGCATTCCTTCCACCTACTAATCTTGTAGAGATACCGTGTCCATACTCATGAGCAATAATCATATTATCAAATGAACCATCTCTATTAGGATTTGTTCTTGTCCATAAATACATTTGCATTCTTGCATTGCCTCCATCTGTTGGAGTTGCCATATTTGCATTATTAGTTCCTCCTCCATCTTGAGAATCAGCATTTACAGAATCACTTCCTGCTCCTCCTTTTCCGTAATTGTTTTCTTGAAAGTTTCCTGAAGCTTCATCAAAACCATATTGGTACCATACATCGTGCATAATATTATTCCAATAAAATAAGTTAGTAGTTGAAGCATCACGATAATTACTTGGAGCTTGACTTAAATTAACTGGAAAATTAAAATCTAAACTAGAACCTCCACTAGGTGAAGCCCCTGTACCATTATTTCCGTTTGCATCTTCTTGGGCCCATACATTATTACCTCTTGTAATTGTATGTTCAGCACCTGCAACACCATTTGTATCATGCCACCCATAAGGTGATGCTACAGAATTAGCTGGATTAGTAACAACTGTTCTTCCTCCATCATCTGGGTTAATTAATGGCATTGCATATACATTATAAGAATCTGGTGCTAACATGCTAGATTCTTTTAAATATGGAGTACTAGACTCTTTATTTGAATTAAAAAACTCAGAAGAATCATGAGTTGTATGAGAATCATGACCATGATGAGTGTCAAAATTACAAGTTATAACCCAGTTACTTTCCGATATAATTTTATTTGAAGAAGCATCTACGTAACTATTCCACCAGTTTTTACCTCCTTTTTCATATAAATTAACATTCCAGCACAAACGTAATTCACCTTCATGTAAAAAGTATACCTTTTTAACAAGAATAGGTTCATTATCTTCAGTAATACCTGAATTCTTAAACTCAACTAAATCATCTCCTTTACTTTTTCTCATCGTTTTAACTAATTTAGCACTAGTTAATTTATGAGCTCTTATAACTTCATTTATAGCTTGTGTTTCCGTTATAGATATTGATTTTTGTTTAGATGTTTTTGCCTTTATATCATTAACAAATTGATTTTTTGAATAATTAACTTTATTATTTATAATTGATAAGTTATAAGTACCATTTACAATAGGAATACCATTATGATACTGTGTTAAATAATAATGCGTCAATCCTTTTTTTAAGGAAGACGCAGTACTAGTTACTTTCCATTCAGCATAATCTAAAGATGTCGTTTTTCGAGCTTTCTGTAAATTATTTAAATGTTGTTGGATCAGTCCTAAATTTTTAGGGGTTTGTGTTTGCGAAAAATTTGTTTGACATATTAAAAGTAATACAGCAAACAGGTAGTTTTTTTTCATTTGTTTGGGTTTGAGGGATTTATATCTACGTAAAGTTAACAAACCACCTTTTAAATATTTAAAATGTTAAAAAAATAAACATAATACCATTTTTTAACACAAATAAATACTTTTACATCATAATTTTAACTTAAAACAAACGAAAACAACAATTTAACTTAAAAATAAACTTAATTTTTTAAATAAAACATAATTTAAAATTACATCCCTATTAAGGTTAATACTAATTTTCTTTTCCCTCCATAATTCCTATGCTCTCCTAAATACACACCTTGCCAAATCCCCATATTCAATTTACCATTTGTTACAGGAATCAAAACTTGACAACCTAACATTGAACTTTTAATATGAGCAGGCATATCATCATCACCTTCATAATTATGTTTGTAGTAAGACATTCCTTCTGGTATCATTTTATTTATATGAGTTTCAAAATCTAATCTTACAGTTGGGTCAGCATTTTCATTAATTGTTAAGCTAGCAGAAGTATGCTTAAGAAACACTTGAAACTGTCCGGTTATAATATCTCCTATTTCAGGCATTTCTCTAACTAAAATATCTGTTATTAAATGATAACCTCTTCTATATTCATTTAATTGAATTTCTCTTTGGTAAATTTTCATTTGCTAAAAATAGAAGACTATTAATTTAATTCATAAAAATCATCTATTTTTTTAAACATTCTTTCATTGTTTTCACTCTTAGGAGTTATTTCTAAAGCTCCTCCCCATACTTTATCATTACCTTTTAGTTGTTTCATTATAGCCTTCATATCTTCATACTCAATAACCTTCATTGCATCTGCCAATGAAAACCATTTAATATCAGAACACGACTCAGGTATTTTAAGATCTCCTGATTTATATAATGCGTGGTAATAATGCATTAATGTTGGCCTTGTAAAGCCTTTAAAATGAAAAGTAAATAACCCTCTTAGTTTAAGATTTTTAAATTTAACTCCTACCCCTTCCCCCATACTTTCAATAAATTCATGCAAAGAATAATTACCTTTATACTTTCGTCCTTGTATTTCCCATGAATCTTCCCATTTAACTAATAAAATTTCATTTTTAGAATTCGTAACAATTAACTTAAAAAAAGAATAATTAGCTGGAACTACTTGGGATTGCCCCACCGTTTTCACACATATTAAAAACAACACTATCAACAAAAATTTCTTCATAAGATCTTATATTTTAAAACAAAACCGAATAGTATTATACACTATTCGGTTCAAACTTAAATAATCAAAAAAAAATGGATTTATTCATCTAAATAATCCTCTAAAACTGTAATCCACCCCTTAACTGGATCTAGTAATAGTTTCTCAGTATTTTTAGTATACTCTAATTGTATTGTACCTGTAGCTACAGGGTCAATATTTTGCCCATCTTTATAAGCCCATACAGTTACTTTTAAATCATATACTTTTCCTTGAGTTAAATTATCTTGCGTTAATCTTAATAACTCTAAAAAAGCATAATCAGCAATATTGTTAGAAGTATTAATCGTTACTTTAGGATAAAAAAAGTAAAAATCATTTTTATAATCTGTTAATTGAGGGATGTTTTTAGAAAACTTTGTACTCGTTTTTCTTAAAGCCTCTCTACTTGTTTTTTGCCCTGCCATCTCATACGTAATATTAAACCACGCTCCTGGGTGAGAAACAGAAAGTGGCTGCTCAAAGTAAGGCTTAAAAGCTACTGTTTCACCTAACTCTCTTTTTGTTATAAAATTAGCTGGCTTTTCAACTGGCTGATTAGATTTTGAACTTTTTAAATAATGCGTTTGCTTAGCAAAAGCTACTTTACCATGATAATTTTTATACGTTTCAAAACGCATTAATTTCTTTTTAGTTTTAGCTATTTTAGCAGTGTTTAAACTACTTATTAACATATCAACTTTAGCCTGTGCAGTTTCAATGTCCCAAGTTTCTAAGTCAGCTTTGTTTTTTGCCATTACTTCAATTACTGTTCTTTTAGTATCTAATGGTACTGACTCTTCGTATTTATTAATACTTCTACTTGTTTGCTGTGTTTGAGCTAAAACTCCAGGTGCCACTTCAAAAACCTCAATGTAAGATTTTGCGTAAGAAGACATCCATACAAAAAACATCTTTATTTGTTTTTTTCTGTAATAGCTCTCTTTAAAATTCATTTTTAACTGAGGTTTTTCCTGCTTTTTTTCCCAGTAATGTAATTCATTAACAACTTTCCCCTCATTTTCTTTTACAAACCTAAAGCCAAATGCTTTTTTATCTTTTAACCCATGATATTCTCCACTTAACCCTAAATCATCTTTTTCATTATTTAAATACGAGAACGTACCTCCTGAAGCTCCTCCTGATTTAGATTTTTTAGATGAACTTTTTTTAGAAGTTACTTTTTTTAATAATCTTTTAAACTGAGCATTTGACTCATTACTTGTTCCGAATAGCATTGCTATACTTAACGCACATGTTACTAATATTTGTTTTCTCATTATACTTGAATTTAATAGTTTATTTAGAAACTTAATTTAACCGCTTTTACTTGTTTATTAATTCTTCCTTTATCTCCTCTTGCTCCATTTCTTCCTCTGCTTGCATATGAATACTTAGGAGCTCCTCCTTTTCCTCCTGCTCCTCCTGCATTATTTAAAACAATATTTAATTTGGTAACAGAAGGATCTTTAATTAATAAAATATTACCTCCTGCTCCACCATTTCCTCCATTCCCTCCATTTGGAGAGCCTTTTCTTCCTTCAAAACCATTCATTCCCTGACCACCATTGTTATTTACAATTAGCTTAGTATTTGGTGTTAACTTATACCTTACAACCAATTTATTTTTAGTTGTATTGAATATTTCTATTTTATTTAATTTCACTCCAGTTTGTTTGTGTGAAACCGTTTTAACTTTAATTGTTAAATTATCACCTCTTCCAGCATGTTGTCCATTTTGCCCTTGAAAAACAGTTACATATTTATGTCTTTCATGCCCCCAAAAACCTGTTTGATTTACCTGTATAGACAAGTTGTTTGTTGTATTAATATGCTTAGTAGCTTTTATTGTTTTATGAAATTTTGAAACAACCTGAAGTGTAATTCTATCTTCTTTTAATGTTTTAGCATCTTCATCAATTCTTACCTCATCAATTGTATTACTGCAACCTTTATTTTTAAGTATAAAATCGCTCCAAGGAATTTTACCGCCTAAATTTTCTGTTGATAATTTACTTCCATCTTTAAGAATTGCAACAACACCATATTTTATAGCTTCAGAAAAATGAGCCACTTTATTTGGGGTATTCACTAACTGTATTTCTATTTTACTAACTTCTCTATTTTGTAAAGAATTTTTCTTTCTCTCTGCTTCAGCTATAGCTGATTTTTGTTCTTTTACTTCTGCTCTGGCATTTGTTTGATTTTTAAATACAGCTTTTGAATAGTTTTCTACTAACTTATTTAGTTCTTTATAGTTTTTATTTAAACCACCTTTTGTAAAAACATATTTTGTTGTTGCTTGCTCTTTTCCATTCCAACTATAATAAACACCTATACCATCTATAAAAGTTAAACGATATGTTGAAAAAGAAAAATATGCTGGATGACCTGGTACATCTGGTTTAAAAGTTTCATCTAAAATACCTGCTCTTTTTACTAAAACTGTACTGGTTTTATCTCCTGTTTTCGAAAATTGTATTGGCCATTGCTTCTTAACTTTAATCATCTTATACTTTCCATAAGAAACTTTTTTAACTTTATACACTGTATATTTTCCAGAATTATAATTTGCTAATATTTCATTCTGGTTTTGTTGTGCAGAAGCTATCAATGTAAAAAGCACTACTATTATTAATAAAATTCTCTTCATGTTTACTTCTATTTAATTCTGTTTATACCCCACTTTAATTCTTATACAAATAACGCTTGCTAATATCAAAAAAGCATAAAATTACTTCCCAAACACACTAAATTACTTCCGAATGAAAAACACACAAAAACCTACAAATCAATAATTTGAACACAATCCTACTAAATAAACCTGGAATACTTAAGAAAATAGCTTTCAATAAAAAAAGCCAAAATCAGTTTCCTAATTTTGGCTTTTATTTTCTTTAAAAATCTACGCTATAATAATTTTGACAATTTTAAAACCTTGCCACAATGCTTACTTTCTATTTTAAAAATAACTTTTCCTTTTCTTCCACTTTTTGCCCAGCGTACTTCTTTTCCTACTTTACATGAAATACTTGTTTTTGATCCTTTATTTAAAGACACAAAACCAGTTCCTGTATAAATTGACACCTTACTTTTAGTATCATTTATTAATGAAAAACTACTCCCAATTATTTTCTCTGTCTTTACCTCTTTAAAGGTTTTACTTTCTTTTGGTGAATTAAATAATAAAGCTCCAATGGTTGATACAATAATAAATACTAATTTCATTTGATTATTTTTTAGTTAATTTTAAAAACAAAAACTGCATGAGAGAATAAGTATCTCATACAGTTTTTAACAACACTACTTTTTAACAAACTTCTTGATT